>JAZRRT010000091.1:0-6843 GCA_045650985.1 Acutalibacteraceae bacterium
TGAGGAACAGGCTGGTGCTGTATACGAAAGACTTTGCAAGAAGTATAACTGTGAGTTTGACAGTGCAGGTTCAATCGGTAAGCGTTACCGCAGACAGGATGAAATCGGTACACCCGTATGTATCACATACGACTTCGAGTCACTTGAGGACGGCTGTGTAACAGTCCGTGACCGTGACACAATGGAGCAGAAGAGAATCAAGATTGAAGAGCTCGACGCCTATATCGAGAGCATTATCGCATTCTGATTTCAGATGATATAAACTATAAAACACGCACCGTAAATTCAATGCGGCGCGTGTTGTTTTTTTACTGTGTTTATATGGATAAAATAAAAGGCGCAAGTTTTAAACTTGCGCCTTTTGTGTAAAACTTATGTTTGATTATTCAGCCGGTGTGGGGCGGGGGATGATCTTCTCAACGATTGCAGAAATGTCTTCGTCATCGATAAGATCAAGAATATCCCAAACAGCTACGTTGAACTCGATTTCGCCCTTGATGAGCAACTTGACAATATCAAAGACGAAAGTAAGGATACCGCCGATCATGCCGAAGAAGTCTGAAACTTCTTCGAAGAAGTCCTTAACGGGTTTCCAGAACTCTTCCCAGGGAGTAAGACGCTTGTAATCGTCAACAATTTCCATACATCTGTTGAGAGATGCTGTGTAGTTGTCGATTGTGCCCTGGTGGTCAGCGAATGTTGTGTACTGAGTTCTGTCGAGATTGATTGCTGCATCACGCTGCTTGATGAATTCGTCCCAAGCTGCACCTGCGCCTGCCATCTCTTCTTCTGTGTAGTAGTCTTCTACAAGGTATGTCTCAGCCTTTGCAATAGCCTCATCGAGTGCTGTGAAATCTGAGGGGATTGTTTCAGCCTTTGCGTAGATTTCATTGAGGGCTGCTGCTGCTTCGTCGATTTCTGCCTGATGTGTGATGTCAAGGTTAAGAGCGACGTAGTTGTTCTCTGCTACGAGAGCCTCTGCTTCAGCGATAAGCTCTGCTGCGTTTGAATATCTGGTGGGGGAAAGGTTCTTGATGTTGTTAAGAGCCTTTGACCAGTCAGCTGTACTTGCTCTCATAAGAGGAACGCGAGCGATGATGTCTTCGATTGCTGCTGTAGCTGCATCAACGTCAGCCTGCTTATCGATTGTGTATGTGCTGATGGGAGTGATGTTTTTGCCGTCTTCGTATGCACGAAGCATTTCAGCGATAACGTTATTGAAGTCGTCACCGATTTCGTTAGCCTGAGCACTGAGGTTGTAGAGCTTAGCTGTGAGTGTATCTGTGATCTGTACAGGCTCGTTAGCCTTGATAACTCTGAGCTTAGCAAGTGCCTCAAGGTAAGCTGTTGTGTCAGCGGGCTTGTACTTGAGGTTTGCAATAGCATCAAGGATAGCTGCAGCAGCAGCGTCAACCTTAGCCTGGTCAAGCTTTGTGCAAGCGCTTACGTCAACTGCAAGAGCTGCATCGAGGTCTGTTGTGTCGCAAAGCTCTCTGTCAACTTCTTTTGCCTGAGCAACAGCTGCATCATAAGCTGTGAAGTCAGCGGGCTGAGCTTTGATACCTGTGAGTGAAAGTGTTGCTGCGGAGCCTGCGGGGATTGTGTATACACCGTCAACAGCTGTAAGAGCCTCTGTGCCGAGTGTAACTGCAAGCTCGTCTGCTGCGTAGTTGTCTGCATCAACAACAACCTTGAAGGAAGTTGCGGAAGTTGTTGCATAGTATGTAACAGCCTTGTCGTTTACTGTGTAGCTTACACCTTCAACAGCGGGGAACTGAGCGTAGTTGCCTGCCTTGAGTGTGATAACTGCACGGTAGCCTGTTGCTGTTGCTGATGTACCGCTTGCGTTTGAGTTACCGCCTGAAGCGCCTGCCTTTGTAACAACGTTAACAACGGCATCGTTTGCTGTATTAGCTCTTGCACTTGCAAGGTAGTAAGCTGTAGCTGTTGTTGTGCCTGCAAGGTAAGCGACACCGAGAGAAGCTGCCATTGTTGCATCGGGAAGCACTACGTTAGCTGAAAGTGTAGCACCTGTAACCTTTGCCTTAGCTGTTGCATCCCAGTAATCGTAAGTGATTGTTGTGGGAGTGATAGCTGCCTTCTCAGCCGCAGAGAAAGTGCCGTAGAAGTCTGTGTTGAGTGTTGTGTAGAGTGTGCTTGTTGCAAAGTTCATAGGAGCCTTTGTGTTGAACTTTGCCTTTGCAAGGACATCTGTTGTGATGATGACAAGGTCGCCGTCATCATCCTTTGCGATGACATCCCAGGAGATGCCGCCGAAAACGATTGTGTCTTTTGCTGTTGCTTCATCTGCTGCAAAAGAGAAGGGGATTGTCGTAAGCATCATAACTACTGTAAGCACAGCAGCAAGCAGACGCTTAACTGTTTTTGATTTCTGCATTTTTCTTTTCCTCCTAATATTTTGTAGGATTTTTTGCAAATGTAATTATATCATATAAGGATTAATTTGTCCCTATGTAATATCTACCAAAAAATTATGCCAAAAAATGGTTTAGTTATATAAAATATTATGTAAAATCACTGCTTGAAATCTTCTGCCGTAAACTCTCGGTAACATCCGTTGAGAATGTTTTCCCACCACTGTGTGTTGTCGACGTACCATTGGATTGTCATTTTGATTCCGTCGTCAAATTTTGTTTGCGGCAGCCAGCCGAGCTCGTTGCTGATTTTTGTCGGGTCGATTGCGTAGCGTCTGTCGTGGCCGGGTCTGTCCTTTACGTAGGTTATCAGGTCGTCCGATTTGCCGAGAGCGGCAATGATTGTTTTTACAACCTCGATGTTTGCTCTCTCGTTATGTCCGCCTATGTTGTATACCTCACCGACAGTGCCGTTGTCGAGTATCATTGCAATTGCTCTGCAGTGATCCTCAACGTAAAGCCAGTCGCGTACGTTAAGACCTTCGCCGTATACGGGAAGAGACTTGTTGTGCGTTGCGTTTGCAATCATGAGGGGAATAAGCTTTTCGGGAAATTGATACGGACCGTAGTTGTTTGAGCAACGAGATATTGTTACCGGTGTGCCGAAGGTTCTGTGATATGCGAGTACAAGCAGGTCGGCAGAAGCCTTACTTGCCGAATACGGTGATGAAGTGTGAATCGGTGTCTGCTCCGTGAACATAAGGTCAGGTCTGTCAAGCGGCAGGTCACCGTATACCTCATCTGTTGAAACCTGATGGAATCTGGGCACGCTGTACTTGTTGCAGGCATCGAGTAACACCTGTGTTCCGAGAATGTTTGTCTTGAGAAAAACTTCGGGCTCTTCGATTGAACGGTCAACGTGAGATTCTGCCGCAAAGTTTACAACACAATCAAAATTTTCTTTCTCAAACAGCTCGTATATGAATGCACGGTCTGTGATGTCGCCTTTAACGAAAGTGAACTTGTCCGATTTGAAGGCATCCTTGAGCGTTTCGAGGTTTCCTGCATATGTCAACGCATCAAGGCAGACGAGCTGAGTTTCAGGATAGTTTTCAAGCATATAGTAGACAAAATTGCCGCCGATAAAGCCGGCGCCGCCTGTGATAAGAAGCTTGTTCATCTTGTAAAAGCACCTTTCATTGAAAGTTTTAGTTGTATATATTTGCAACAATTATATCAAATATTTATGGTAAAATCAACAAAAACTATTGCGCGCGGACTCAATAACGGGTAAAATAAATCTACGGACGGTGATGATATGGCAAGGATTGAACCCATAAGTACTGAAAAAGCCTCAGAAAAGATTGAAAAAATGAACGATGAATATTCGCGCAAAGTGAAACTCAACAATATGAAGCGCACTCTTTTGCACAACACGGTTGCTTTTGAGGCACTTACGGGTTTTCATAAGCTTTATGATGAGGCTAAAGGCTTTATTTCCGAGCTTGATGTCAATTTGTTTTGCTATGCAATCTCTTTTGAAAACGACTGTATGGTTTGCTCTGAAATTTTCAAAAGTTTTCTCAACGAGCAAGGTGTGGATTTTGATACGCTGATTATGACTCCCGAGGAGCAGGCTCTCATATCTTTCGGCAGAAATATTGCCGACAATCCTCACGAGGTTTTTGAAGACCAGATTGAAGAAATGAAAGAGTTTTTTAACGAAGAGCAGCTTGTCGTGCTTACTTCGCTTGCGGCTATGATGGTTGCTTCAAACATATTCAATACGGTTCTTGATGTGGAATATTAAACAAACCTGCACGGGCATCAGCTTGCGTGCAGGTTTTCTTTTCAGCAAAAGGTGCTTTCTATTTGTCGAGGGCAGCATTCCGGTGAATAAATCCATTGGCTTATGTGCTGTGCATCTGTATAGTACTGCGGTCTGTCCGGCGGGTAATCTGCGCTGAAAGCATCAACGATAATCAGCTTCACCTTCATTCTTTCCGGAATAAGGCTTTTAATATATACAGTTGCGTGCTGGCCCGGATAAACGTCGGGCACCGGCTCTGCAAGCCCTGCAAGGTTGGGTGCAAGCTCAACGAATACACCGTATTTTTCAACCGAGCGAATGATTCCGGGCACTGTCTGTCCCGCACAGAAATTCTGTGCATTCTGTTCCCAGGTGCCGAGAAGCTCTTTGTGAGAAAGTGTAATTTTTCCGTCATCGGCAACGTCTTTTACAATAGCTCTTATGTCATCACCCGTTGAGAATCTTACGTTCGGGTGAGGGATTCGTGAAACGGAGATGGCGTCAATCGGTATCAGTGCCACAAGACCTGCGCCGATGTCTGCAAACGCGCCGAAGCCTTCGATGTGCGTTATGCGTGCATTTATGACGTCGCCCGGCACCAATTTTGAAATGTATTCATTGTAACAGTCCTGCTGTACGGCTCTTCTGCTGAGAATTGCAATCCGCTCTCCGTATCCGTCATCTTCAAAACCTGTTATACGGAAAACAACAGGTTTGTTTACTCTTGAAATCAACGCTATGTCTCTTACGCTTCCGTCTTCAATTCCGATTGCGCCCTCATTTCGCGGAATAATACCTCTTACGGCTCCGAGGTCGAGATGAAGATTATGGTCGTTGTCGCAGAGTATGACTCTTGCCTCGAGCGGAGTCTTTTTCGTGTATGCCTGCATAAGCGAATTTATATCCTCGAGTGCGGCACGGTTTTCCGGTGTTGACAGTAGCTTTCCTTCAGGCTTGTATTTTTTCATTGTTGCACGGCGAAAAAGGCTTTCGCCGCTTCCTCCCTTGCTGTGATTTTTGACCGTTGGTTTATATATATGCATTTTCCTTGTTCTCATTACCTCGGTGATTGATATTTTTGCACATATATGTTATAATATTCTGAAACAGAGGTGATACGTTTATGCTCGACAAACTGGAACAGGTCGAACAAAGATTTGAAGAAATAAGTGATAAGCTCTGTCAGCCGGACGTTGTGTCCGATATGGAGCTTTACAAAAAATATATGCAGGAGATGAAGCATCTCACTCCTGTTGTAGAAAAATTCCGTGAGCATAAGAAAGCTCTTGCCGACGAGGCGGATGCACGCCTTATGCTTGAGGATTCAACTCTTGATGCGGAATTTAAGGAGATGGCTTTTGAAGAGCTTGAGTCTGCAAAAGCACTTGTTGAACAGACACATCAGGAACTTAAAATTCTCCTCTTGCCCCGTGACCCTAACGACGATAAAAACGTTATCGTTGAAATCAGGGGCGGTGCAGGCGGCGACGAAGCATCGCTCTTTGCAAATTCGCTTTACCGTATGTACTCGATGTATGCGCAGGCAATGGGCTGGAACAGCGAGATTCTTGCCGCCAACGAAACAGAGGTAGGCGGATTTAAAGAAATCAGTTTTATGATAAGCGGTGAAGGCGCTTATTCCCGCTTCAAGTTTGAAAGCGGAGTCCACCGCGTTCAGCGTGTGCCGGAAACCGAAAGTCAGGGCAGAATCCATACTTCGACCGTTACGGTTGCAGTTCTTCCCGAAGCTGAAGAGGTTGATATTCAGATAAATCCCGCAGATTTGCAGATTGATACCTTCCGTTCGAGCGGTGCAGGCGGTCAGCATATCAATAAAACTGAGTCTGCAATACGCATAACTCATTTGCCTACGGGTACTGTGGTTGAGTGTCAGGATGAGCGCAGTCAGCACAAAAACCGTGACAAGGCAATGCGTATTCTTCGTTCAAGAATTCTTGAAGCAGAGCGCGAAAGGCAGGCGGGCGAAATTGCAGGTGAAAGACGCTCGCAGGTTGGCACGGGTGACAGAAGCGAACGTATACGCACGTATAATTACCCTCAGGGAAGAATGACGGATCACAGAATCGGTCTTACATTATATAAGCTCGAAGCTATTCTCAACGGCAGCCTTGATGAATTGATAGACGCACTCATCACTGCCGACACTGCAGAAAAACTCCGTGCACAGGAATAATAATTGAAATCAGGTAAAAAGATGGCAGAAACAAAACTATTCATATACGACCCGTCTGATTCGCAGTCGCTTGCCGCTGTCGGCGAAATACTGCGCGGCGGCGGAATTGTCGGCATACCTACCGAAACGGTTTACGGTCTTGCCGCCAATGCTTTTGACGGTAATGCGGTTGCAAAGATTTTCAAAGCAAAAGGCAGACCGCAGGATAATCCTTTGATTGTTCATATCAGTGATATTTCTCAGCTGGGTTCGGTTGTGTCGTGTGTTCCGGATTCAGCATATACACTTGCCGAAAAATTCTGGCCGGGTCCTCTCTCGATAATAATGCCCAAAGGCAAATGTATACCCGATGAGGTAAGTTGCGGTCTTGATACGGTTGCCGTGCGTATGCCTTCGCATCCTGCCGCAAGGGATATAATCTCTGCCGCAGGTGTGCCGCTGGCCGCTCCAAGTCGGAGGCCAAG
>JAZRRT010000092.1:0-19102 GCA_045650985.1 Acutalibacteraceae bacterium
TCTGTGCCGAGCTTGGTGTTAGCTGCCCAGTAACGGATGCAGTCTGCACCGAACTCTTCAACAAGCTGTGCGGGAGACTTAACAGCGTTACCCTTGGACTTACTGATTTTTTCGCCCTTCTTTGCAAGAACGAAGCCGCAGACCATAATATCGTTCCACGGAATGTTACCTGTGTGGTAAATGCTCTTTGCAATTGTATAGAAAGCCCATGTTCTGATGATTTCGTGAGCCTGTGTACGCATTGTCATGGGAGCGAGCTTATCGGACATATCTGTGCCGTCCGGCTCTTCCCAATGAGCATTAATCTGGGGAGTCATTGAAGAAGTTGCCCACGTATCGAGAACTGATGATTCGGGAACCCACTCGCTGCAGCCGCATTCGCAGGTTGCTTCGGGTGTGTACTCAAGAGGATTGACGGGGAGGATGCTCTCGTCCGCAAACATCGGCTTGCCGCACTTCTTACAGTACCATACCGGGAACGGAACGCCGAAGTAGCGCTGACGGGAAATACACCAGTCCCACTTGAGGTTTTCAACCCATACGTCATAACGGCTCTTCATAAATGTCGGGTACCAGTTAATCTTCTTACCTGCCTCAACAAAGAGATCCTTGTGAGTAAGGATGTCGATATACCACTGGCGTGAGGGAAGAATTTCAATCGGCTTGCCGCAACGCTCATGAGTCTGAACGGGGTGAACAATGTCCTCAACCTTCTCGAGAAGGCCCTGCTCCTCCATCATTCTGACAAGCTCTTTACGTGCACCGTAAACGGTCATACCTGGAACATAAGGAACGCTCTCGTCCATACGACCCTCGGTTGTGATAACCTTACGGTAGGGAAGGTTGTGCTTATCGCACCAGTCAACGTCAGTCTGGTCGCCGTAAGTAGCGCACATAACGACGCCTGTACCCTTTTCAAGACTTACAACTTCGTCGGTAAGAATCGGAACTTCATATCCGAATACGGGCACAACAGCCTTCTTGCCTACGTACTTCTTGTAGCGCTCGTCTTCGGGGTTAACGAAGAGGCAGACTACACCGTAAAGCAGCTCGGGACGGGTTGTTGCAACGGTGAGAGGCTCACCGTCAACCATAAAGTAGATGTAGTTGAATGTTGATTTGATGTCGGCACTGTCAAGCTCAGCCTGAGCAATTGAAGTCTGACACTCTGTACACCAGAGAACGGGTGACTCCTTGACGTATGCCTTACCCTCTTTTGCAAGACGGATGAAGGATTTCTGCGAAATACGGCGGCTGCGCTCGTTGATTGTCTCGTAGCGGAGATTCCAATCAACAGAGAAGCCGAGTGACTGCCAGAGCTTTGTGAATTCGTCAACGTACTTCGCAGTAGTCTTCATGCACTTATCATAAAGCTCTTCACGGGAGAGATCCTTTGCCTTTATGCCCTCTTCCTTCTCAACAAGGCGCTCTGTGGGAAGACCGTTGTCATCGAAGCCGAAGGGATAGAAAACGTTATATCCCATAAACTTGCGGTAACGGGCAACCATCTCTGCCTGTGTGTAGGAGAAGATGTGACCGATGTGGAGTGAACCGCTGACGGTCGGAGGAGGAGTATCGATTGAATAAATCTGATTGGGGCTCTCGGGGTCAAAACGGTAAACGTCCTGATCTGCCCAGAGCTTCTGCATGGCTTTTTCAGCCGATCTGAAGTCATACTTCTTTTCGAGCATTATTTCTGCACCTTCCTTACTGAGATAACAACGTTCTTGCCGTTGATGTCGAGCGTTTCACCCTCGATTGAGTCTGCACGGACAATCTCGTCGGCAAGAAGCTCTTTGGAAACGGACTCAACGCTCCGAGCAAGAAGCTGCTCGAACTCATCGTCACTTGCATAAGTAATAACGATTCTGTCCATAACCTCAAAGCCTGAGGATTTACGCATATTCTGTACCTTTGATACGAACTCACGGGCATAACCCTTCTGAATAAGCTCGGGTGTGAGAACTGTATCGAGGATAACTGTAATGTTTCTGTCTGATGCGCTGACGAAGCCTTCCTTCTGACCGGAGCTGACAAGGAGGTCGTCCGCTGTAAACTCAACGTCTGTACCGCCGAGGTTTACCTTGTGTGAGCCTGTGCTCTCAATATCGTCAAGCACACTGTCACCGTCAACACTTGCGAGATACTCACGGATTGCGTTGAGCACCTTGCCGTACTTCGGACCGAGAGTCTTGAGCTGCGGCTTGATTTCGTGCGCGATGAAGCCCTTTGTTGTTTCAACCTGCTCAGCCTTCTCAACGTTAAGCTCCTCAGCGATAATTGAAAGCATCTCATCGTCAAACTTTGCATCGTCACCGTCAACACAGACGAGAAGACGTGAAAGAGGCTGACGAATCTTGAGGTTTGCAAGGTTTCTTGCGTTTCTTGCGATACCGACAGAGTTATAAACAAGCTCCATATCGTGCTCAAGAGTTTTGTCGATGTAGCTCTCGTCACACTCGGGGAAGTCGCACATATGGATACTGATGGGTGCGTCGGGGTTGTTCTTGCGAACAAGCGTCTGGTAGATTGTTTCCGTTACAAACGGTACGAAGGGAGCAGCAAGTCTGATAAGGCTGTCGAGTACCGTGTAGAGGGTAACGTAAGCGGCAATCTTGTCCTCTGTGAGCTCACTCATCCAGAAGCGGCGGCGGCAACGGCGGACGTACCAGTTGGACATAATGTCAACAAAGTCAACAAGCTCTCTTGCAGCCTCTGTGATGTGGTAACCCTCAAGCTCCGTGTCAACCTTCTTGATGAGAGAGTTGAGAGCGCCGAGAATCCATCTGTCCATCATTGTGAGCTTGCAGTCAGCAAGCTTGTACTCTGCAGCATTGAAGTTATCGATACCGGAGTAAAGGTTGTAGAAGTGGAAAGTATTCCACATTGTGCCCATAAATCTGCGCTGATGCTCGTTGATTGCCGCACCGTCAAAGTTTGTGGAAATCCAAGGTGCGGAGGAAACGTAGAAATACCAACGGATAGCATCCGCACCGTACTGCTCCATAACCTCCCACGGGTCAACAACGTTGCCCTTGTGCTTGGACATTTTGATGCCGTCCTTGTCGTTGACAAGGCCGAGTGCTACGCAGTTTTTATAAGGTGACTTGCCGAAGATTGCAGTTGAAATAGCCTGAAGTGAGTAGAACCAGCCGCGAGTCTGGTCGCTGCCCTCACTGATGAAATCTGCAGGGAACTGCTTCTCGAACAGGTCTTTATTCTCGAAGGGATAGTGATGCTGTGCAAAGGGCATTGAGCCTGAGTCGAACCAGCAGTCGATAACCTCAGGTGCTCTCTTCATTGTGCCGCCGCACTCGCAAGCGAATGTAAGCGGGTCAACGCTGGGCTTGTGAAGGTCAACGTCGGGTGAAGCGCCTGTAAGGCTGCAAAGCTCCTCAACGCTGCCGATTACGTGGTGCTTTTCGCACTTGTCGCAAACCCATACGGGAAGCGGAGTGCCCCAGTAACGGTCACGCGAAATAGACCAGTCGATAACGTTGCTGACAAAGTTGCCCATACGACCGTCACGGTATGTTTCGGGCAGCCAGTTGACTGATGCGTTGTCTGCGGTAAGCTCGTCGCGAAGTGAGCTCATTGCGATAAACCACGAGGGCTTACCGTAGTAGAGAAGCGGGCTGGCGCAACGCCAGGAGTAGGGATACTGATGCTCAATGCTCTGAACCTTGAAGAGCGGACCTTCGTTGCTGAGCTTTGTGATAATATCGGGGTCGCAGTCCATAACAAAACGGCCTGCGTAATCTGTTGCCTCTTCGGGGAAACAGCCGCGCTCGTCAGCAAGCTGAACAAAGGGAAGCTTGTAATTCTTACCGACACGGGAGTCATCCTCACCGAATGCGGGAGCGATGTGAACAACGCCCGTACCGCTGTCGAGTGTAACGTAACCGTCGCAGGTTACAAACCAAGCCTTCTCGTAGAACTTGTCCTTAACGTACGGGAAGAGAGGCTCGTACTTGATGTGCTCAAGGTCGATACCCTTGTACTTCTCGATTACTTCGTACTTGCCTTCCTCAAAGAGACCGCCGACAAGAGCCTCAGCAAGGATGTAGTTGCCGTCTTCAGCCTTGATTTTGACGTAGTCTGCCTCGGGGTTTACGCAAAGCGCAACGTTTGAGGGCAGAGTCCAGGGTGTTGTGGTCCATGCAAGGAAGCAGGTATCTGCTTCGTCACGAAGTCTGAAGCGTACGAATGCGGAACGGGTCTTGATGTTTTTATAGCCCTGAGCAACCTCGTGAGATGAAAGAGCTGTGCCGCAACGGGGGCAGTAAGGCACAATCTTGTGACCGTGGTAAAGAAGCTCTTTTGCATCAAGCTGCTTGAATGCCCACCATACGGACTCGATGTATTTATTGTCGTAAGTGATGTAAGGCTCGTTGAAATCAGCCCAGAAGCCGATTCGCTCGCTCATATCTTCCCAAAGGTCCTTGTACTTCCATACGCTCTTGCGGCACTTGTCGATAAAGGGCACGATACCGTACTTCTCAATATCCGACTTACCGCTGAAGCCGAGCTCCTTCTCAACCTCAAGCTCGACGGGAAGACCATGTGTATCCCAACCGGCCTTACGCTCAACGTGGTAGCCCTTCATTGTGCGGTAGCGGGGAATAAGGTCCTTGATTGATCTTGTCAGAATGTGACCGACGTGAGGTCTGCCGTTAGCGGTAGGCGGACCGTCGTAAAAAGTGAACTCAGGCTTGCCTTCGTTCTTCTCAACGCTTTTTTCGAAGACGTTATTCTCTTTCCAGAATTGACGTACTTCTTTTTCGCTTGCAGTAAAGCTGTACTGCGCGTCAACCTTGTCAAACATAAGCAATTTCTCCTATATTTATTTACAAAAATACGTATTTATAATATCACTCGCGTTATATATAGTCAAGATGTTTTTTTGCCGACGGCGTATTTTGTCTGTCTGCACAATCCGCAACTTGCCATCTGTCGAAATTTATGCTATTATTGAACAATAAAGACTGACAAAACCTAAACTTGCGGATGTTGCAAAGCATCAGAAGAGAATCTGCTGTATCAATATGTAAAACTATTCCCGTTCGCAACGGCAGCTAAACTTTTCTATGCCGAAAAAAGCTCGGAAGATTCCGAACGCACGATTTCTTGTCTAACCAAAAACCGTACTGCAACGCAGGTGCGTTTTTCGTTAAAATTTGCTGATTTTTTCGATTTTATTCGGTTTTTTATCAAATGTGAGGGTTTGATGCGTATGCAAAAAGAAGATTTTTCAAACTGGCTTGTTGCCTCGGATATTGACGGAACACTCCATTCAAAATTGCGAACATTACCGAAAATCAACAAAAAAGTAATTGACCTTTTTATGTCACGCGGAGGTAATTTTACACTTGCCTCCGGCAGACCCGTGCGCTCGCTTGAGCGAGCTTACCGCAAGGTCAACCCGAACTGTCCTGCAGTTATTCTCAACGGCTCTGGAATATACGATTTTCACAAGAACGAGCTTGTGTGGAAAAAGACCATTTCACAGCCCGGCAAAGAGTTTGTAAAGCAGGTACGAAAAAAATATTCTCACGGCTTCAACCGTATTGAAGTAGGCATTTTCGGTCTTGAAAAAGTATACATCACAGACAAAGGTTTGCTGTCACTCGGTCAGGTTTTCTTCGACAAAATTCCGCATATCGTTACCGAAATAGACTCTGTACCTGATGATGACTGGTTCAAAGTTATTTTCTGGGGCAACCCTTTCACCATTAAAAAACTGCGCAAGGATGCCGAGCTTGCAAAAGGCAGCGCAAGCTTTATGGCTTCGTCAATCGTATCATTCGAGATGCTTGAAAAGGACGTGCACAAGGGCACTGCCGTGCTTAAACTTGCCGAAATTCTCGGCATTGACAAGGCGCATACAGCCGCAATCGGTGACTATTACAACGATTGGGATATGCTCAAAACCGTCGGATTTCCTGCCTGCGCAGGCCAGGCACCCAAGCCGATTCACGAAATATGCAAACACGTTGCCTGCCACTGCAACAAAGGCTGTGTTGCCGACCTGCTTAATCTGATTATGAGCGGCAGAGCAGACAAGCCCGATTGATGCTTTATTATTAATCTTGACAAAATTGTTTATAAGATTTATAATATGTTATTGTGGTTCGATGCACTGTGGAATTGTTCCGCAGTGCATCACTCTCTTTAAAGGAGCTTTATACTAATGAGCAAGACAGTTTTGCCCGCAGGCTACAAATCAGCCCTGAGTGTGCACGATACTCAGATTGCTATCGGTTCAATCAAATACATCTTCAACAAAAACCTTTGCAAAGCGCTCAACCTCAGCCGTGTTTCCGCGCCGCTGTTTGTTGATGCAAGCACGGGTTTCAACGATGACCTCAACGGCGTTGAGCGCGCAGTCGCTTTCGACATAAAGGAAACAGGCGGCGTTGCTCAGGTTGTTCACTCACTCGCCAAGTGGAAGCGTTATGCCCTCTACAAGTACGGCTTTTCCGCAGGCGAAGGTATCGTTACGGATATGAACGCAATCCGACGCGACGAAGAGATGGACAACATCCATTCAATTTACGTTGACCAGTGGGACTGGGAAAAGGTAATATCCCGCGAACAGCGCAACGTCGACTTCCTCAAGGAAACGGTTGACGGCATTGTCGGCGCTATCTGCGATACGTTCGACAAGGTCAAAGAGTCTTATCCCGCAATCAACGTCTCTCTCAACAGACAGGTCAAATACATCACAACCTACGAGCTTGAAGCGCTCTATCCCGATATGACATCAAAACAGCGTGAAAACGCGATTGCCAAAGAGTACGGCACCGTATTTCTTATGCAGATTGGTGACGTGCTTGCTTCAGGCGAAAAGCACGACGGACGTGCCCCCGATTATGACGACTGGACGCTCAACGGCGATCTCCTCTTCTACAACGAGGTACTCGGTTGCGCATTCGAAATTTCTTCGATGGGCATACGAGTCGATGCGGACGCACTCCGCTCGCAGCTTGACAAAGCAGGCTGTCCCGAAAGAGCTGAGCTTATGTTCCACTCGCTCCTGCTTGACGGCACTCTGCCCCTCACAATGGGCGGCGGCATCGGTCAGTCACGCCTTTGTATGCTGATGCTCGGCAAGGCTCACATCGGCGAGGTTCAGGTTTCCGTATGGGACGATGAGACCGCACGAATCTGCCGCGAAAACGGCATTGAGCTTCTTTGATTTCAGAGTAAAGGAGAAACAATAATGAAACACTTACTTAAACTTTCAGACCTTTCAAAGCAGGAAATTATCGACATACTCGACCTTGCAGACCAGCTCAAGTATGCAAAGAAAAACGGCATTGACCACAAGTATCTTGCAGGCAAGACACTTGGTATGATATTCCAGAAATCATCCACAAGAACCCGTGTTTCCTTTGAGGTTGGCATTTACGACCTTGGCGGCAGCGCTCTCTTCCTCAGCTCACGCGACCTTCAGATCGGCAGAGGCGAGCCTGTTGAGGACACCGCACGCGTTCTTTCCCGCTACCTCGACGGTATTATGATTCGTACCTTCGACCAGGAAGAGGTTGAAACACTTGCAAAGGTCGGCTCAATCCCGATTATCAACGGCCTTACCGACTACTGCCACCCCTGCCAGGTGCTTGCAGACCTCATGACAATCCGTGAGCACAAAGGCTCACTCGAGGGTCTCAAACTCTGCTACGTCGGTGACGGCAACAATATGGCAAACTCACTCATCGCAGGTTGCATCAAAGTAGGTATGAAGGTCAGCATTGCCTGCCCCGACGCATATCAGCCCGATGCCGAGCTTATGAAGTGGGCAAGCGAAAACGGTGAATTCTGCTGCACAAGCGACATCGCTGCTGCAGTTAAAGACGCTGACGTTCTCTACACTGACGTATGGGCTTCCATGGGTCAGGAAGGCGAAGCTGAGGAGCGCAAAAAGATATTCAAAAACTTCCAGATTAACGATGAGGTTATGGCTCTTGCCGCTGACGGTGCAATGGTGCTTCATTGCCTGCCCGCTCACCGTGAGGAAGAAATTACCGCAAAGGTATTTGAAGAGCACGCTGACGAAATATTTGACGAAGCAGAGAATCGCCTGCATGCACAGAAGGCAGTTATGGTCAAGTGCATGGGCGACGGCACTCACTGATGCGCCGCGTATTCGCACAAATTTTAAATCTGTTTTTTCCTGCCCGCTGTCCTGTCTGTAACGAGATAGGACAGCGGCATCTGCATTTATGCCGACAATGCGAGAAGGACGTTGAGCGAATAGAAAACAGGTGTCTCGGCTGTGGTCTTCCGCGCACCGCCTGCCTTTGCTCACGCAACAAATTTTCGCTGTATCTCGCCTCCCCTTTTCTGTATAAAGATAACGTGCGCAACGCCATCCATCGCTTCAAATTCGGCGGCGAAACCGACCTTTCCGTGTATTTCGGCAAAGAGGTTGCCGAATGCGTTGCGTTTGAATTCGGCGACGTAAAATTTGACGTTATAACGTGTGTGCCGCAAACAAAGCGCAAACGACGAAAGCGAGGCTACAACCAATCTGCCCTGCTGGCAAAGCAGATTTCACGCGAGCTTTCAATCCCTTTCAACGAGCTTCTTCTGTTCAAAACGCGTGAAACGGCAGACCAGCACGACCTTCGCGGCAAGGACAGACTCAAAAACCTCAGAAACGCTTTCGCCGCAGAAAATGAGGAAGCAGTAAAAGGCAAAAACATACTTCTTTGTGACGATATAAAAACAACAGGCGCAACACTCAACGAATGCCGCAAAACCTTGCTGAAAGCAGGCGCTGACGCCGTTTATTGTGCAACGATAGCCATAACACCCGAAAAGGTAATATAACCATAAAAACAAGGCTTGTACGAAACAAATCGTACAAGCCTTGTTTGTCGTTTGTCAGTTCACCGCAAGCGGTTCAGACTGCATACCGAAACAGTTTTCGGCAACAACCACAAGTGTATAATCGCCGTCCGGCAGATTTTCAAGCTTAATGGTAACCGTGTCGGGCACGTCGTAAATATAATATTTGGGAAGAGTTTTGCCTACGGGCGTCCTGTTACCTTCGGCATCAACGGCGTATGCGCGGTACATAAATATCGGCATACCGTCCTTTGACTCTGCGGCATCAAAAGTAACCTTGTTGTTCGTGAGCTTAACTGACGTGTCAGCTTTGAACTCGGGCTTTCTTGCACGGAGAAGCTGGGCAGCAGTAGAATACGAACGGTCAAACGGAGAGCTGAGATTATACTCGCAAAGATATTCCTCTGCGCCGAGGTCAACCGCTCTGAGACGGATACGGTTATTTGCGTCAACCTCAACTACCCAGAAGCTTGCAACCTGCTTATGGCCTGAGGGATGAACCGTACGCTCATCGTCAATTGTAAGCTCAACGTAGTAAAGACCGCCTGTGCCGAGCGCAGTAAAGCTGCCCTGCCAGATTGAACGTGCATCGTTAATCGGGTAATGTGAGTGACCCGAGAAATCAACAACCTGCGGATATTTCTCAAGTATATCCTTGAAGTCGGGCATACCCCAACCCTCAAAGTCGGAGCTGCCGTAAACCGTGTTTGAAACGTGCTCGTGGTGGATAACGAATATCGGCTTGAAGGGATCATCCGCAACAGCCTCGTCAAGCTGCTCTTCGAGCCATTCTCTCTGATACTCGCTGTAATGCTCACCTGCTGTTTTTGATCTTGAGAGACCGATAAAATGGAAACCGTTGATAACTCTGTGGAAATCGGTTTCCTGCCCCGTTACCTGTGTGAAATAGTCAAGAGCCTCAACATCCATTGAGCCTGAGTCGTGTGACTTTGCGACAACAGAAAGGAACTCTGTGCCGTCCTGAAGCACAGCATCAGCCGCAGCCTTGTAGCTTGCAAAGCCGAGCTTTGTGCCGTCATCCGTAAGGTCGCCTGCCATAAGAACTGCGTCGAGCTTGTTATACTCTTCATCCTTTTCAGCAATGTCATAGCCGAGCTTAATCATCTTCTCAAGTCGTGTTGCCTGAGTATCGCCCATTGTCATAACATGCGAATCACTACTGATAACAAAGCGGAGCACAGGTGTAAAATCTCCCTTATCCTCCGGGGCTTCGGGATTCAAAAAAATCGCCGTTATGGAGCCGAGAAACGTCAGGAAAGAAAGAAAAAATGCTATTACTGAGCTCATAAATTATCTCCTCAATTTAATTTTTCTCTGTCTTGTTCTTCTTTTTCTTGTTTTTGCGCTGTGCACGAAGTTCGGCCGCATGTGCCTTTTCGGCAGCTTCCTTAGCAGCTCTCTCTTCTGTGGCAATTCTCAAAGATTCTTCATAACGTGCCTTTGCAACGTCATAAGTTGCGGAAATCTCATCATAATGCGTATAGTTTTCAGCCTGAGTGATAAGCTTTATCGCATCGAGATACGGTTTTGCGGCACGATTGAAGTTTGCAATAACGTCGCTGTATTCTTTTGCGTCCTTGGAAGTCTTCTTAACTTTCGTCTGAAGCTCTTTTATAGCTGACTTGGTTTTTGCAAGTTGTTTTTTGTCACCGCTCTTCCTGACTACCTTGAGTGAATCGTTAAGAGTTTTGAGTTTACGCTCATACTTATCCTGCTTGCTGTATAAGCCCTCAAGCTTTGCAAATCTCGGCTGTTTGAAGTCTTTGCTGTCAGGATAATACTTACGGGCATATTTTGCTGCCGAAACAAGACTTGATGCTATTTCAACAGCAGCTTTTCTGAGAAGCTTTTCTTCAGCCGTACCTTTGGGCAT
The DNA here is from genome assembly GCA_045650985.1 of Acutalibacteraceae bacterium. Taxonomy (GTDB): domain Bacteria; phylum Bacillota; class Clostridia; order Oscillospirales; family Acutalibacteraceae; genus UBA8612. The sequence goes on from JAZRRT010000092.1 coordinate 10,748, forward strand.
TGCTCTTGCGGCGCGGCGATTTGCCTTCAGCTCTGCAATATCAGCATCCCTGATACCGCTCAGACCCGCACCGTAAATCTCTCTGCTCTTTTCAACTCTGAAAATAAATTCCGGAGTTGAAAACTTATCAAGTTCTTCACAAACAAAGTTTGCAATCTTGATTTCCTCGTTGTAGTTAACGTCTTCTCTGTATGCCTTCTTTGCGGCTTTGCGCTCTGCCTTGCCCTTGACGGACTTGTAGGATTTTTTACTTACTTTTCTTTCCTCTGCGCCATTAAGTTCTCGTGACTTACGGATAATGTCGACAGCTTCAACAAGGTTACCGTCATTGAGAATACGGTTACCGTAATCCTCAAACATACTGCGTATTTTAAGCACGCGAATAATGGACTTCTGCTTTCTTTCGTTGAAATCATACCAGATATAAGGTATAACGTTCATCGCCGCACCGACAGCCGCAATAAGAACAAGGATTCTGAGAAGGTTCATAAGAATGTCGGTATCGTAAAGTGCGGAACTCGGGTTTGAGTAGTTATCCTGATGATTCAGTAACTGCTCGTGAAGCAACGTTCCGACGGATTTTCCGTCAGCGAGCACTCTGTTAAGTATCTCGGGTCTTGACGTAACCTCTTTTGCAATTTCCTCGGTAAGTCCGTATCTTTCGTATATACCGGGAAGAACGGAAGCAGTAAGAAGTGTTACTACCGTACCGATAGTGCTTACTGCGGCAAACATACCGTCAATACGCTCACCCGTCTTGTGCTGCTGATAGTCGCGTATATCCGCCTGAATTGACGGATTGAGAATGTGCATAAACGAGCCCATAAGTGCATTGAACCACAGACAGCCCATTACGAGCCATATTGTTGCGCCGTTCAGCTCACCCAGCACCGGGTACATCATAAGAATAAATACGATATTGAACAGATTCGTTACAACAAGCACAGCCTTCTTACCCCATTTTTTGACGCAGAAGGGTGCCAGAATCATACCCCACAGTGAAGCGTTACCGTAAACAGTAACAATCAGACCGTACTCACTACCCGTGCAGGCTCCTCCGTAATCGTAAAGCCATTTGAGGATGTTGGCATACGCGGCTTCGAGGAAACCGACCCAGGAAGCAAGTGATATAATCCAGAAATACTTGTTTTTTGCAACCGCCTTGAGCGCATCCAGAAACTTAATCTGGACAACGTGAGTTCTCGCCTGAACAATCTTTTCTTCCGTATACTTATATACAACAACGCAAAGCAGTATACCGAGAACGGTAAGTATAGGATAAAGCAAACGATAAACTCGTATATCGGTTGTATTCGTCTTGAAAACCGAATCTGCAATAATGGGTGTAAAAAGATTAATGATAGTGGGAGCCAATGAATAAACAATACTCTTGACTGACGAAACGTTGGTTCTCTCATAAGTATTGGGAGAAAGAACGTGAATAAGATTTTCGTAAGCATCGTAGAAGAAATAATAGAAGAAGTGCAGCAGGAAGTTGAGAACAAGTATAATTGCGCACTTAGCTACATAATCTATTGGTTTGCCGAAAACCTCTCCGTCGCCCAACCAATCACCAAGCTTGCTGTACGGGAACCACACCATTATGTTACAGATTATGGCTGAAGGCACAGCCATTGTAACTATGTACGGACGGTATTTACCCGCTTTGTTTCTTGTGTTGTCGATTATATTGGCTCTGATGCCTGTAAGGGGGATATTTGCAATTACGGCAATAACGTACATTATATATGTATCGGTAAAGCTTATACCGAGTGTACCCGTAAGCAGGGTATTGTTTGCAGCCAGCAAACAAGCAGTACCGAGCGTAATAATCATATAAGCACCGATACCGCCGCCGGAATATGCCGCAATCTCCTTAAAAGTCATATAATTGCCGAGAGGAGGTGTTTTCCAGTAGGTACGTACCTTACCTATTCCCTCCTTGGCAATACCAATTAATTTATTTTGCGCCATCACTTCACCTCAAAATTCACTTCTTCTTTTTAGGCTCGTTTTCCTTAATCCAGGCAACCATATCTGCGAATGATTGCTCTGCACTCATCGGAGCATAGCCGAGGTCATCGGCAGCCTTTTTGTAGGAGAAGTTGCAGTTTGAGCAAAGCTTACGGATTGAATAACGGGTGAAAAGAGGTGTCTTGTCGAGAGCCTTGTAGTAAACCTCCATAAGCGGAGCAACAGCGTTTGCAAGGCCGCGTGACAGCGGAATCTTCGGGTCTTTTCTGCCGCAGATTTTTGCAAGGCAGCTGATAAGCTCGCCGCAGGTCATAACGTCGCCCGTGAGAATATAACAGTGACCGGGTGTGCCCTTTGTGGAAGCAAGATACATACCGTTTGCAACGTCACGCACGTCAACAAAGTTGTATGCACCGAAGGTAAGTGTTACGGGGAATGCACCGTTTACAAACATTCTTACCATCTCGCCGACACTTGAAACCTTGAAATCGTAGGGGCCGATACATGCGCCGGGATGTGTAACGACTGTTTCAAGACCGTCAACACCGTTGTTGTTGAGAACGTAATTTGTTGCCGCAGCCTTTGTTTTTGCGTATGTACCCTCAAGGTTGTCCGGGTTGAAATCGTAAATCTCCGTCATCTCCTGATTGTCGGGAAGGGGCGGGATTGCATCAACGGATGAAGCATAAACAAGGCGCTTTACGCCGCACTTCTTACAGGCTTCAACAACGTTCTTTGTGCCGTCAACGTTTACTCTCCATACGGGCTCATCGTTGCCTGCTTTAATTTCAATCATACCTGCAAGGTGATAAACAACGTCCGCACCTTCGAATGCCTTCTCAAGGCTTTCGGGGTCCGTAACGTCGCCGTACACACGCTCTGCGTTGAAACAATCAAAAATCGGCAGATCCTTACGGATAAGGATACGTACCTTCTCGCCGCTGTCGCAAAGCAACTTGACAAGCGGATAGCCGACGTGACCTGATGCACCTGTAACTACACTGATTTTTTCTGACATTTTTTTCTCCTCTTTCACACTTTTATATTGTTAAATTAATTTTTTATCAATTCAGATTTCATCATCATCTTCGCCGCAGAAATAATCGTCCTCCAGCGGCTCCTGACCCCACATAGCACGCTCGTAATCAAAGCTGTGCTCCTCCTCGGGAATTTCGCACACGGCCTCAACCTTGTTGCCCGTCATCCACAACGATGGTGTTATACGCAACGTATATCCACAACTGCTTGGGGTAAGCCACTCGTGCGGGCTTGCCTCAGGAATCGCATAACGTGACATCAGCGCACCGATAATACCGCCGTGTGTAACAATTGCAACGGACTCAACTCCGGTTTTAAGCATACCGTCAACAATACCCTCAAAACCTTCGCATATACGGTTTGCAAATGCGGCATTGCTCTCGCCGAAGGGTGGGTCAACACCTTCCTCGCCCGCAAGCCAACGCGGGAAAAGAGAGTGTTTTTCAAGCTCCTCTGCGGTTTTTCCGTCAAACTCGCCGAAGTTGTATTCTATCAGCGACTCGATAGGCACAATCTCCTTATCGGGATAAATTGCCTTTGCCGTGTCCGTACAACGCTTGAGCGGACTGCTGAACACAACCTGTGCCGACGGATACTTGTAGTTTTCCACAAGCTCACGCAGCTGGGCAGCGCCCTGCTCACACAGCGGAGAATCCGTATGACCGAGATATCTGCCTTCAAGATTTTCCTGTGTCAGAGCATTTCTGATGAGATGAATTCTGTAACTTTTCATTTTAATCTCCGGATAATAATATTAACTGTTGACTTTTGTCGAAACGTTTGTTATACTCTGCGTATACTTTTGAACATATATGAGGTAAATTATGGCAACTGCTTTTTCTACCAGAATCACTTCTCTTCGCAAAGAACGCGGACTCAGCCAAAAAGAAGTAGCAATGAGTCTCGGCGTCTCGCACGCACTTCTCTCACACTATGAAAGGGGTGTCAGAGAGTGCGGACTTGATTTTGTCCTTAAATGTGCCGACTATTTCGGCGTAACAACCGACTATCTTCTCGGCAAAGACGACAGCAAATACGGTATGTACAACGACCCGAAAGAAAGCCATTCAGCAATCCACAGCGAAAAACTTGATATGCGTGCCTTGCTGATGTGCATCAATCTTTTTGCGGAGCGTTTCAGCACAATGGACCCCAAACTTGGCGACAAGTTGCTCTGGGGCGCCGCTATTGCAGAATACAAGATTCTTGTGGCAAGCATTAACGCAGGCAGATTCGCCCCCGACTGTGTCGACGTACCCATTAAATGGGATGACCCTTTGTTTCAGAAGCTGACCGATGCAGTATATGCAGGTCTTTTCGACTCGAACAAAGCAATCCCTCAGGCAAAAATCTACAACGACAAACTGCCGCCCTTCGGAAACATACTTGTTACCAGTGTTGAAAACTACGTCACAAACGTAGTTAACGGCTACCGCAAAACAAAAGAAAACTGAACCTGTTATTTATGCCATCGCCGACAGACGGATTTCTCCGCCTGCCGGCTTTATTTTTTGTTTAGCCTTTGAGGACTGCTTTGTAGAGTCTGATATAATCGTTTGCCGATCGGTTCCAGCTGTTGTTGCACTCCATAGCGCGCTTGACAAGAATATTCCAGCCTTCTTCATTCTGATAGCCTTCAACGGCACGGCGAATGCTGTAAAGCATATCGTGTGCATTGTAGCGTGCAAAGGTAAAGCCGTTACCCTCGTTATCACCGCTGTCGGTAATTGTATCCTTCAGACCGCCTGTTTCGCGGACAATCGGAATTGAACCGTAGCGCAGAGCAAGCATCTGTGAAAGACCGCAAGGCTCGCTCTTGGAGGGCATAAGGAACATATCACTGCCTGCATAAATTTTGCGTGCAAGGTCAGGAACAAAGCCCAGACGAAGGCCAAGCTGATTGGGGTATCTGCCTGCCATCTCCTTGAAAAACTCCTCATACTGCCAATCACCTGAGCCGAGAACAACAAACTGAATATCTGTTGTTGCAAGAAGCTCGTCGAGAATTGCCTTGATAAGGACAAGACCCTTGTGGGAAACAAGACGTGTTACAAGGCCGACAACGGGTGTACGCGGATTTTCGGGAAGATTGAACATCTTCTGAAGCTCTGCCTTGTTTGTGGCCTTTGCGCTGAAATCCTCTGCCGAATAGTTAGCAAAAATATCCTTATCCGTTACGGGATTATAGTTTTCAACGTCAATACCGTTGAGAATGCCCGAAAGCTTAAAGCGTCTCTGCTCGAGAATATTGTCAAGACCGTGGCTGAACCAAGGATCAAGAATTTCGTTTGCGTATGACGGGCTGACGGTTGTAACAACGTTTGCCGTTTCGATTGCGCCCTTCATCAGGTTTACGCAACCGTTGTACTCAACAATATGCTCCGATCCGGGCTGAAGACCGAGAACATCACCGATAAGCTCCATTCCGTAAACGCCCTGATACTGGATGTTATGGATTGTGAACACCGTTTTGATATTCTCCCAACCGGGCTGGTCGGCATACATTGTTGAGTAGTAGACGGGAGTCATAGCCGTCTGCCAATCGTTACAATGAATGATATCGGGTTTAAAGCCGATGTGAGGAATTATCTCAAGCACTGCACGCGCAAAGAAAGCAAATCTCTCAGCATCGTCATAGTGACCGTAAATGCGGTCACGCTTGAAATAATACTGATTGTCAAGCAAGTAGTATATAACACCGTTGTGTCTTGCTTCGAAAATTCCGCAATACTGTCTGCGCCAGGCAACCGGCACGGAAATATGCGTAATAAAAGTCATCGTATCCTTAAGCTCCTGACGGATAGAATCGTAAAGAGGCATTACGACACGAGCACCTATAAGTCTTTTACGAAGTGCCTGAGGAAGTGAACCTGCAACGTCAGCAAGTCCGCCGCTTGCAATAAAGGGGAGCGCCTCGCTGGCAGCGTATAATACCTTCATATCTGTCTCTCCTTAAATTAGGGTGGCGGTGATAATCCAAACGGATGATTGCCGCCACTTTTTTGTTAAAGTACTCGCAAATCCGGAAGGATTTGCTGTGTTTCTGTCTTGAACTGTCCAAAAATCTTCGACCCGAAAGTCGAGGGTTTTTGTTGTTGATTATACAGACAGGCTGTTTATCAGATTACAATTCTCTTACCGACGTAAATCGGGAAATCCTCCGCACCGATAAGTGTCTTACCGGGCTTGATAACAACTGCTTTGTCGAGAATTACGTTTTCGATGTGTGCACCTGCGCCGATAAAGCAATCCTGCATAATGACGCAGTTTTTGACAACAGCACCTTTTTCAACCTTAACACTTCTGCCGAGCACACTGCCGTCAACCTCACCCTTGATGTCGCAACCGTCTGAAACAAGGCTGTTTGTAACAGCGCTGTCAATTGCATAAACAGCGGGCATATCGTCACGCACTTTTGTGTATACGGGGCGCTTTTTGTTGAAAAGATCGTTTCTGTTGTTTCTGTCAAGGAGCATCATATTTGCCCTGAAGTAAGTGTCGAGCGAATCGATTGAAACAACGAAATTGTCGTTTCTCATTGCACAGATGCGAAGGCTGTTGACGTTTGCCTGGAAAACGTCGATTGCCATACTGGTCTTGTGCATTGCGTAAGCTTCGTTGATAAGTCTTTCAAGCAAAGCCTTCTTCATAAAGAATACGTTGAGTGAATAATCAACGTCGTCACCCGGCACGCCTACTGCAACGGAGCTTACTCTTGAATCCTCGCCTACCTCAAAGGTCATAAGGTTTGAAAGTGCGGGAGTTTTGCCGCGCTTGCAAACAACGCTGATGTCGGCATTGGACTGTGCATGGAACTTCATAAGCTCATCAATGCTGAAGTTCATAACAACGTTACAGTCTGCAATCAGCACGTACTCTTCTTTGGAGCGGCTGATAAAGTGCATATTGCTCTTGAGTGACTCGATGCGGTTGTCAAACGTACCTGATTCTGCAAGCGAGAAGGGCGGAAGAAGATACATACCGCTGCGCTTACGGGAAAGATCCCACGGCTTACCTGTGCCGAGGTGGTCCATAAGTGACTGATAATTGCTTTTTGTGATAACACCTACCTTGCTGATGCCTGCATTAACAAGGTTGGAAAGTGTGAAATCTATAAGGCGGTATCTGCCGCCGAAGGGTACCGAACCCATAGTACGCATATTTGTAAGCTCGGGCAGAGCCTCATCGTATGCATTTGAGTGGATAATTGCAAGAACGTCATTTGCTCTGATCATTTTTCATTCCTCCTCACTTTGCGGCAGGCACGTCTTCGCCTGCCATAGCTTTGGGAGCGATTACAGCGCCTTCGCCGACATTTACGCCTGCGCCGACAACCGCTACGCCCCAATCATCGCGGTTTGCCACGTTCTCCGGCTTTTCGCCGACAACTGCACCGGATTCGATAACTGCATTTTCAGCAACGATTGCGTACTGAACAACAGCGCCTTTTTTGATTACGGTGCCGGGCATAATGATTGAGGAATCGACCTTTGCACCTTCTTCAACAACAACATCTGCAAAGAGAACGGAATAATCAATCTCACCGTCGATGCAGCAACCTTCAGCTATCATCGAATTCTCAACCTTTGCGGTTGCGGAAACGAAGTGAGGCGGTGATGCGGGCGACTTGGAGTAAATTCGCCACTCATTATCGGAAAGGTCAAGGTCAACAGACGGACGAAGCAGGTCAAGGTTTGCCTCCCAAAGGCTGTCGATTGTTCCGACATCCTTCCAGTATCCGTCAAAGTGATAAGCAAAAAGTCTTTCGCCCGCCTCGTGCATTGCGGGGATAAGATTCTTACCGAAATCGTTGCTTGAATTCGGGTCAGCCTCGTCTGCAAGCAGATACTCGCGAAACTTCTTCCATGTGAAGATATAAACGCCCATTGAAGCCTTGTTACTGCTGGGTACTTCGGGCTTCTCCTCGAATGCCGTAATAGCGCCCTCATCGTCAACAAGCATCAGACCGAAACGTGAAGCTTCATCCCACGGAACTTCAAGCATTGCGATTGTGCAGTCAGCATTTTTCTGCTTATGGAAAGCAAGCATCTTTGCATAATCCATCTTGTATATGTGGTCACCCGAAAGAATACATACGTATTCGGGGTCATACCTGTCGATGAAGTTGATATTCTGGTAAATTGCGTTTGCAGTGCCCTTATACCACTCGCTGCCCTTAATCTGCTGATAGGGAGAGAGAATATGGACACCGCCGCTTGCACGGTCAAGGTCCCACGCAGCACCGTTGCCGATATAGTCGTTAAGTTCAAGCGGCTGATACTGTGTGAGAACACCGACTGTGTAAATACCTGAATTTACGCAGTTGGAAAGAGGGAAATCAAT
>JAZRRT010000093.1:0-8392 GCA_045650985.1 Acutalibacteraceae bacterium
AATTCGGGTGATTCTCCCGTGTTCAATCTGTGGATGATGGATACGTCTCGTCAGGATAAAGAGCAGGATAAGGGCTTTGAGGGCGTAACTGATAAGGCAGTTGAATGGTATGTTTCAACAAGCAATTCGCTCAAAGAGCTTAACGGCGGCAAACCGATGCCTTCTCTTATGTTCCAGCATATCCCGATGTCGGAAATTGACGAGTGCATCGAGGAGTGTACGCCCGATGCGGAAGGTGCAATAAGAATGTATGATGAGGACAGTTATATCCGTCTCAAGCCCTGTAAGGTAAACAGCGGCAGACTTTACGAGCCTACTCCCGGCTGTAAGGAGAATTACGGTCAGTTTGATGCCGTGAAGCAGCAGGGAGACGTGCTTGCCGTGGTTTACGGTCATCATCATATGAATATGTTTGATATTACACACGAGGGTGTGCGTATGATTCAGACTCCGGCTGCCTCATTCCGTTGCTACGGCAACAGCCTGAGAGGTGTCAGAATGTTTGAGCTTGATGAAAACACACCTGACAGATTCACCACAAGGCACTATACTTATTTCAACCTTATGGGCAAAACACCCGCTTCAATGCTCAGCTACTTTATCGATGCCGATGACCTTGAGAAGCTGCGCCGTGCGGCTATCGGTGCTGCTGCAACCGTTGCGGCTGTTGCTGCTGTCGGTGCAACTGTAATTGCCGTAAAGAAGTTCAAAAAGTAATTGTTAATGAAATGTAAAAAGATAGTTTTTTTTAACAATTTTTGTCAAAAGGCTTGAATTTTGAAAAAAATCCGTTAGAATAGATTTTAGCACTTGAAGGTGTCGAGTGCTAAAACGAATTTTGTCAATACTTTTCAGGAGGAGAAATAAATGAATATCAGACCCCTTGCAGACAGAGTTGTCGTTAAGGCATCTGCTGTTGAAGAAACAACAAAGAGCGGTATTATCCTTGCTGCTTCGGCACAGGAGAAACCCCAGTACGCAGAAATTGTTGCTGTCGGTCCCGGCGGCGAGGTCGACGGCAAGACAGTCGAAATGTACGTAAAGGTCGGCGAAAAGGTTATCGTCGGAAAATATGCAGGCACCGAGGTTAAGCTCGGCAAAGAAGAGTACACAATCGTACGTCAGAGCGACATTCTTGCAGTTATCGAATAATTATCAGGAGGAAATGAAAAATGGCAAAGCAGATCATTTACGGTGAAGACGCCCGCAAGGCTCTTCAGGCGGGTATCGACAAGCTCGCAGACACAGTTAAAATCACACTCGGCCCCAAGGGCAGAAACGTAGTTCTCGATAAGAAGTACGGCGCACCCCTCATCACTAACGACGGAGTTACAATCGCCAAGGAAGTTGAGCTTGAGGATCCTTTTGAGAATATGGGTGCACAGCTCGTAAAAGAGGTTGCTACAAAGACAAACGACGTAGCAGGTGACGGTACAACAACAGCTACTCTTCTTGCTCAGGCTCTTGTACGCGAAGGCCTCAAGAACGTTACCGCAGGTGCAAATCCGATGGTAGTCAAGAAGGGCATCAAGCTTGCAGTTGAAGCTGCAACAGCAGCAGTTAAAGCAAATTCCAAGCCCGTTTCCAGCTCTGCTGATATTGAGATGATTGCTACAATCTCTTCTGCTGATGCTGACATCGGCAAGATTATTGCTGATGCTATGGAAAAGGTTTCTGCTGACGGTGTTATCACTGTTGAAGAAAGCAAGACTGCCGTTACCGATTCCGACATCGTTGAGGGTATGCAGTTTGACCGCGGCTATATCTCTCCCTATATGGTAACCGATACAGATAAGATGGAGGCTGTTATTGACGATGCTTACATCCTTATCACAGATAAGAAGATTTCCAACATTCAGGAGATTCTTCCTCTCCTTGAGCAGATTCTCAACGCAGGCAAGAAGCTTGTTATCGTTGCAGAAGACCTTGAGGGTGAAGCTCTTTCCACAATCCTTGTCAACAAGCTTCGCGGCACATTCACCTGCGTAGGTGTCAAGGCTCCCGGCTTTGGTGACAGACGTAAGGAGATGCTTCGTGACATCGCTACTCTTACAGGCGGTGAGGTTATCACGGAGGAGCTTGGTCTTGAGCTTAAGGATACTCAGATTACACAGCTTGGTCGTGCTCGTCAGGTCAAGATTTCAAAGGAAAACACAATAATCGTTGACGGTGCAGGCGACAAAGACGAAATTGCAGCAAGAGTTGCACAGATCAGAACTCAGATCAGCACAACAACATCCGATTTCGACCGTGAGAAGCTTCAGGAGCGCCTTGCAAAGCTTGCAGGCGGTGTTGCAGTTATCCGCGTTGGTGCAGCAACAGAAACAGAGATGAAGGAGAAGAAGCTCCGCATCGAGGATGCTCTCGCAGCTACAAAGGCAGCTGTTGAAGAGGGTTGCGTAGCAGGTGGCGGCGTTGCTCTTATCAACGCTATTCCTGCTGTCGAGGCTCTTCTCGATACAACAGACGATGCTGATATCAAGACAGGTATCAAAATCGTTCTCAGAGCACTTGAGGCTCCCGTTCGTCAGATTGCTGCAAACGCAGGCCTTCAAGGCAGCGTTATCGTAAACGAAATCCGTACAAGCGGCAAGACAGGCTACGGCTACAACTTTGCTTCCGACGGTTACGTTGATATGTTTGATGCAGGTATTCTTGATCCGACAAAGGTTACACGTTCCGCTCTTGAGAACGCTTCTTCCGTTGCATCAATGGTGCTCACAACAGAGTCTCTTGTTACCGATAAGCCCGACCCCCAGGCTGATGCAGCAGCTGCAGCAGCAATGGCAGCACAGGGCGGCGGTATGTATTAATCAAAATACAAACTGAACAGATTTACAAAAAAGCTCCGATAATTTTATCGGAGCTTTTTTTAATCATATTTTTCCATTGTTATTCTCTTTTCAACTGCACAAATTATATCTGCGGCTTCGAACTTTACTTTCCTCTGTGGAGGTGAGTGATGCAAAGGGCGATTAAAATTGTCAGTGTTTTGATTTCTCTGTTTTGTGTTCTTGTTTTCTGCTTTGTCGGTTACGGCACGGCATTTATTCCCGATTCTTACGTTGCAGTTGACATAAACTCTGCCGATACGGGCAACGTGTTGTTTACTTGCAGGTGTGAGTCGGATGCTGTTGCGACCGATGGTGACGGATATGCAAGAAATTATCCGGCACAAATCAGGCTTTTCGATGCAATCCCCGTCAAAAATTCGACTGTCACGGTGGTTCACCGACGTTACGTTACCCTTGGCGGAAACGTTTTTGGTCTGCGTGTTTTTGCAGACGGTGTGATTGTGACCGGTGTCGGTTCGCTTGCTTCGGGCGCGGCTCCGGCAAAAAAAGCGGGCATTAAACAGGGCGATATAATCAGAAAAATCAACGGCACCGCAGTAACCTCTAATCACGATATATCACAGCTTATTGAGCGCAGTTCAGGTGCTCACTTGGCTGTGGAACTTTTACGGGACGGAAAGACAAAGAACGTTACGGTCGAGCCTGCAAAGGATACCGCAGACGGTAAGTACAAGCTGGGTATGTGGGTGCGTGATTCATCCGCAGGTGTCGGCACGGTAACCTTTGTCGATAACGAAACGGGAATTATCGCAGGCCTCGGTCATGCGATTTGTGACACGGATACCGGTAAGATAATGCCACTTAGAACAGGTGACATTCTTAACGTCAATATCCGTGGCTGTGTCAAAGGAACATCCGGAACTCCGGGTGAATTGTGCGGTGTGTTCGGCAGCAAAACGCTCGGCGAGCTTCAGGTTAACGGCACGTCGGGAGTGTACGGAGTTGTTGCCGAAAAGGATGCACACGCAAAAAAAATCCCCGTTGCGTTGAGCAGCGAGGTTAAAACGGGCAAGGCTCAGATTGTGTCAACCGTAAGCGACGGTAAGGCTGAATATTTTGACATTGAAATAACCGCGGTACACCGCGGCGAAGGTGCAGAGAAGAATATGATAATCAAGGTAACAGACGATGATTTGATTCGGAAAACAGGCGGTATCGTTCAGGGAATGAGCGGAAGTCCCATTGTTCAGAACGGTATGCTTGTCGGTGCGGTAACCCACGTCTTCGTTAACGACCCGCAGCAGGGTTATGCAATTTTTGCGGAAACAATGCTGTCAACCGCACGTGACCTTGAAGAACAACTTGTCCGTGACGCAGCCTGAATCCAATATGCATCGGTAAAACGAAGCCGCATCGATGCATTTAAAAAGTAGCCGTATCCCAAGAGGGATACGGCTGCTGTGTTATTTTGTTTTAACTCAGCCGCCGATGATGAGGAGGATGAAGTTGTAAATGATTCTGAGAGGAGCAAGGATAACCATAAGCCAGTTGGGAATACCGGGTGTGACTGTAACCTTGCACTCGTCTGTGAAATTACCGTCAGCTGTTGTGATGGTGATTGTTACTTCACCTTCTGCAACACCTGTTACCTTACCGTCGGCATCAACTGTTGCGATTTCGGGATTGCTGGATGTGAAGGTAACCTCTTTGTTTGTGGGGTTGGGATTTGTAGAGGGGGATGTCTGGAATGTGTATCCGAGAGTGATGCTCTCGTTTGTTTTGACTGTACCGGTTGCCTCGTTGAAGTCAACACCTGTAACAGCTACGTAATCACCGTCAACTACAACCTTGATTGAGCGGGAAACCTTAGATGTGCCGATTGTTGCCTTGATTGTTGTTGTGCCTTCGGATACGCCTGTGATTTTACCAAAATCGGTTACTGTTGCGATTTCGGGGTTTGCTGATGACCATACGATGTCCATATCTTCAACGTTTGTTGTTGCGGTGATTGTTTTGCGTCCGCCGATACCGAGGTAAAGGACGTAATCCTTGGTTGCTGCTTCAACGGGATCGAGGTAGATGTTGGCGGGAGTAGCCTTGATTGTGCAGGTCAGTGTAGCTTCGACGTCGGAGCCGTAGTACATAACAGCCTGGACCTTGATTTCAGTTTCTTTTGTGAAGGTACCCTTGTTCATTGTGATTGTTACAAGACCGTCATCTGAAACGGTTGCAACGTCGGTTTCTTTAACATCTGTGCTGGGGTCTTCGCATACTCTCCAGAAGCAGTTGAGGTTGTCAACAGTGCAGTCGGAAATCATAAGCTGAAGTGAGCTGCCTGCAATAAGCTCGGCTGAATTCTTGTTGATTCTTGCCCATACTTCGCTTTCAATACCGTCGCAAAGTGCTTCGAAACGGTATTCAGCAGTTGAAGGTACTGTTGTTTTGAGTGCGCCGGCATCTGCGTCCTTTGTTATGAAAGGAGTAACAAGCTCGATTGTGATGAAGTAGTATGCACTGTCGAGTGTGTATTTCTTTGCGTTTTCGCCGGAAACTTCTTTGCCGGAAACTTCGAAGTTGTATTCTTCGAGGCTGCCGTTTCTCTTGATGTTTACCTTGAGGTCGGCAGATGTCTCAAAGCTGAAGCTTATCTCTTTCTTGTCTTCTACCTTGAGTTTGTAACAGGCTTTTGCGTCGCCTGTAAGGCTGCCGTAAACTCTTTCGCCCATTGCGAAGGTAGCAGCGCTGCTTTCGGTGTCGCCCGTCTTGAGAAGAATTTTGTCCTCGATGATTGACGGTTCATCAGCTGCAAATGACATAACAGCAAAAGAAGTCATTGCAAGGACAAGTGACATAATGATTGATAGTGCTTTTTTCATTTCATTTCCTCCTGAATATGAATTTTTTCACGGTGAAGCCGCTTTCACCGTTGGTTGAACATAATATACCAAGATTTTCAGATAAAGTCAACTGATTTTACATTATCCGTGTTGCGTTGCGGCAGGGACACGGTAATCCGTTGGGTTTACTTGTGCAAAATGACAGTGCTTCAAAGTGCTGAAATGATACTTTGTTTTTGGCAAAAAATACAAATCCGAAGCCGGAATTTGAACAACACTCCAAAAATAAGCGAAAAATATCGTGAAAACTATTGCAAAATGAGAAAAAATTGTGTAATATGTACATTGTCATTATGGGCACTTTAGCCAAAACATCGTTATGGAGGTTTTCCGGATGTCAAACAGACTTTTTCAGGGTATGATTCACCAGATGCGTGACGCTATCGGCAGAGCCGTAGGCGTTATGGACGAAACAGGCACGATTATTTCTTGCAGTGAGCTGGGCAGAATCGGTGAGGTATGCTCGTTCCCGCTTGAGGAGCGTCTTGTCCGCGGCGAAACATTCGTTGTTGACGGACAGACCTATAAGCCGTTCGGCTCCGCCTTACACCCGGAGTATGTTGTTTTTGTTGACGGTGATGACGAGCTTTCAAGAAAGTACACAGACGTAATCTCACTTTCTCTCGGCAGCGTCAAGTCACTTTACGACGAAAAATACGACAGAGGTAACTTCATCAAAAACGTCGTGCTGGATAACATCCTTCCCGGCGATATCTATCTCAAGGCAAGAGAGCTTCGCTTCACGACAGATACTTCACGCGTTGTTCTTCTTATCCGTATCCCCGAGCACAACGACATCTCTATTTTCGATATTATCCAGAATCTCTTCCCTGACAAAACAAAGGATTTCGTTATCAACATCAACGAAACCGATATTGCTCTTGTCAAAGAGGTAAGACCCAATATCGAAACACGTGACCTCGAAAAGCTCGCAAGGTCAATTGCCGATTCTCTCAACAGCGAGGCATTTATCCATTGCCTTATCGGTATCGGTACGGTTGTTGACGGAATCAAAGAGCTTGCAGGTTCTTTCAAGGATGCACAGGTTGCTCTCGAGGTAGGCAAGGTTTTTGATACGGAAAAAGAGATTGTCAGTTATGACAACCTCGGTATAGCACGTCTTATATATCAGCTTCCCACAACTCTGTGCGAGATGTTCCTTCGTGAGGTTTTCAAGCGCGGCTCAATCGATACTCTCGACCACGAAACTCTCTTCACAATCCAGAAGTTCTTCGAAAACAACCTCAACGTTTCCGAAACTTCACGTAAGCTGTTCGTTCACAGAAATACGCTGGTATACCGCCTTGAAAAGATTAATAAACTCACAGGTCTCGACCTTCGTGAGTTCGATGACGCTATCGTATTCAAAGTTGCCCTGATGGTTAAGAAATATCTTGACGCTAACCCCGTTAAGTATTAATTCTGAGCCGGATTTTTGCGCAGCGGCACGCACGAATGTCGGCACGTAAAAAAGGATAGGAAAGTACTTTGATCGAATTTAAAAACGTATCTAAAAGTTACAGTAACGGAACAAGAGCGCTCGATGGTATCAATCTTCGCATCGAGCAGGGCGAGTTCGTTTTTATCGTAGGTGATTCGGGTGCGGGTAAAAGTACCCTTCTCAAGATAATGATGCGTGAAGAGGTTGCTACGGAAGGCACCGTCATCATCAAAAACCGCTCGCTCAATACAATGAAAAAAAGAGATATTCCCTATTTCAGGCGTCACCTCGGAATCGTTTTTCAGGATTTCAGGCTGATACCTAATATGACCGTATATGACAACGTTGCTTTTGCAATGCGAGTCATTGGTGCAAAAGAGAAAAAAATCAGTAACCGCGTCCCTCATGTTCTCAGTCGTGTCGGTTTGGCGGATAAGGCAAAGTGCCTCCCCAATGAGCTTTCAGGCGGTGAGCAGCAGAGGGTCGCGTTAGCGCGTGCAATTGTAAATAACGCTGACATCATTATTGCGGACGAGCCTACCGGTAACGTCGATTCAAGACGTTCTTTTGAAATTGTTGAGATGCTTAATCAAATCAACGCTTCCGGCACAACCGTAATCATGGTTACCCATTCCGAAGAGCTCGTAAGACGTTTCGGTCGCAGAATTATCACAATCAGAGACGGCAAAATCGTTTCGGATGATGTTTCGCGTGTCAGCGTTGAGCCTGAAGAAAAGGTTGCGTTTGATGACCTCAAGCTCTCTGATAAACGCGCAATTCGTGAGGCGGATGAATTTATCCGCAACTATAACGTGGCAATTGAACAGGGCGGAGGTGAGAGCGTTGAGTAAAAAAGCTGAAAGAGGCGGCTCAGCAAGCCTCTCATACCTTACCAAAGAGGGATTTCGCAATATCCGTTCAAACAAGCTGATGTCGCTGGCTTCCGTTGCCGTGCTGATGTCCTGCCTTGTTATGATTGGTGTTGCGTTCCTGCTTTTTGTAAACATCGATAAAATGCTTGGTGACATCTCTCAGGAAAACGTCATTATGGTATTTATTGAAGATAATGCGACGGACGATCAGATTGTCAATATGGGCAGTAAGATCAAGTCGATGAAAAACGTAAAGTCCTGTAAATTCGTTCCGAAGGAAGAGGCTTTTCCGGAGGTTATGGATTCAATCGGCTCTGCATCAGCCCTTTTTGAGGGTATGGAGTCGGAACTTCTGCCTGATGCGTACGAAGTAACGCTCAAGGATAA
>JAZRRT010000094.1:0-10489 GCA_045650985.1 Acutalibacteraceae bacterium
TGTTGAAATGCTTGACGAGGGTGTACGCAAGGGCTTCAGGATTACAAGAAAGTTCTACGATTCCGTAATTGAGCAGAAGGTATGGCTCTATGCCGATATCGACAAGATTGACTTTGATACTACCGCAGAGTGGTATGAGGAGCATATACTTGTCAAGGCTGCATTCCCGGTTGAAATCAATGCCGATAAGGCAACCTATGAAATTCAGTTTGGTAACGTTGAACGTCCCACACACGGCAACACAAGCTGGGATGCCGCAAAGTTCGAGGTCTGTGCACACAAGTTTGCCGACCTTTCAGAGTGCGACTACGGCGTAAGTATCCTCAACGACTGTAAATACGGTCACGATATACACGACGGTGTAATCAAGCTCACACTTCTCAAGTGTGCAACTCATCCCAGCCCGAAGGCTGATAAGGGTCACCACGAGTTTATTTACTCACTTCGTCCGCACGCAGGTACGTACACTCAGGCAGGCACAGTACAGCTTGCTTACGACCTCAACAACCCGATGACTGCTGTTAAGCTCGGCAAGCAGGAGGGCGCTCTTCCCGAAAGTTACAGCTTTGTCAACGTATCACACGAAAATGTTGTTATCGATACCGTCAAGAAAGCGGAAGACAGTGACGAAACGGTTGTGCGTATGTACGAAAGCTGGAATAAGCGCGTAAACGGTGCAAAGCTCACCTTCGGCTTTGATGTAAGCCGTGCAGTGCTCTGTGACCTTATGGAAAACGAAATTGAGCCCCTTACAGTTGAGAATAACTCCGTAACCCTCAACGTAAAGCCGTTTGAAATCGTAACAGTTAAAGTTAATTAAAGCCGGATAATAAACAAAGAAGCTGCATCTCTGATGCAGCTTCTTTTACTTTATCTCTTGCTCAAGGTTATCAAATTCTTCTGTGCTGAAAAACTCGCCGAGAGTTATATCGAGTCCGTCACAAAGCTTTTTTATTACAACTATCGATACGTCTCTGCGTTTTTCGTCCATCATACTGTATACGGTTGACGGAGTAACACCTGAGAGTGTTGCAAGCTCGTTAGTTTTTATATTGCGCTCTTTGCATAAATCTTTGAATCTTTTTGTTACCATATCCTTGACAGCCATAGTATTCACCTCAAGAATATTTTAAAAAAATATTCGCAAATGCGTATACGCACTTGCGTAATTTTCAAAAATGTTTTATAATAAAACAAAATTTGGAGGTGAGGCTATGGATAACGGAAAAGCTTTTGGGATTTTAAGTGTTGTGCTTATGTTAATCGGTTCGCTTGTGATAATATTCGGCAGCAACAGCAACTACACCGCCGTCAAGATTTTCTGCATCTTAATCGGCGGTGTAATGTCTGTAATTTCAGCTTTTTGTGTTTTGATTGCAATCGATACAAACAACGGCAAATAGCCGATGCTTAAAATATGCTGTCGGTGCGCAGACGAATGCAGGGCAGTTATTTGCCGTATACTCTGATTACGTCTCCTTCAAGGTTCTTCCATACAAATACACCGTTTTCGAGCGTCAGATAACCGTGATGGCTGCCTTCTTTGGGGATTGAAACGGAGCCCGGATTAATGTAGGTGTACGTTTCGTGCTCAATGCAAGCCGGCACGTGAGTGTGTCCGTGAAGCAGTATATCGCCCTTCTGAAGCGGCGGAAGCTTGATTTCGTTATATACGTGGCCGTGTGTGGCGTATACCGTTGTCTTGCCGTCGAAAATAACCGCATAATCCGCAAGTACCGGGAAGTTGAGCACCATCTGGTCAACTTCGGTGTCGCAGTTGCCTCTTACACAGAGTATCTCATCTTTCATCGCGTTGAGCAGCTCGATAACAGCTTTGGGCGCGTATCCTTCGGGCAGGTCGTGTCTCGGTCCGTGATAAAGCACGTCGCCGAGCAACAACATCTTCTCTGCCTCTTCGCGTTTGTATGCGCTGATGAGCTTTTTACAGTAATATTCCGAGCCGTGAATGTCGGATGCTATAAAGAGTTTCATTCAATACCTCACTTTGTGCAGTTGTTCATAAACTTTAATACAAGCTTCATTACGGCGGGGTCTTCTCTTGTCATCAGCTCATAGTCGATGTTGTCGTAGAAGTCTGCCAGTTCTTTTTCGCTTGCATTTTTCTTTTTGTTGAGTGCATTGATTGAAGCGAATGTATCATTCATATAATCTTCGGAAGAGATAGTCTGGTATACGTTGTGGTATCTGCCCTCAAAGAAAACGGATTTTACGTGCGGCATATCGTTTGCGGCAAGTGCTGCCGAAATGTCGGGCTTGACTATCGGGTCTTCATCGCCCTGAAGCAAAAGTATGGGTGTAGGCTCGGCTTTTGCAATCGAATCGCTGCACAGTGTCATTGCGCTCTTTCCTTCAAAAATCATAAAGAAAAGCTTGAAAACAGGTGTAAGGAAGCGGAGCTTATCGCCGAAAGCGGCACTGATAACCTGATATCCGCTGTTGGGAGCGCCAAAAGCTACAACACCGTCAACTTTTACGTTGCTTTCTCCTACGGCACGGCAGACCGAATATCCGCCCCAGGAGTGACCGGCAAGAATAATCTTCATGTTCTTGAGCACAGGATGTTTCTTGACAAACTTAAGTGACGCCTTGAGATCTTCGGGACCCTGAGAGAAGCCGTTGATTTTTGTTCCGTCCGATGAGAAGGTGCCTGTGTTATCGTAGGCGAGTACGGCAAATCCGTCTTCCGCAAACGTGTTGATCTCTGTCATATAGCTCAGGTGGCCGCCACCCATTCCGTGTGAAAACACAATCAGTCCCTTGGGCATCTGTATACCTGCTTTTGCGTATATTGCGCCTCTGAGGGTGATTCCCTTATTGTTTGGGAATTCAATCGGTGCGGCTTTGAGGCCTTCAAAATCCTTGTGTGTGAAATATTTCAGTCGTTTGTTGCCGTCACAGCGCTTGCCGAAAACGGAGTTGTACATAAAGAATCCGAGTAAGAATACGGCTACTATAAGGCATATAAAAAGAAATATTACTAATGCTACTACGCCGAGCACAATGAGAGCAGTTTTTAATTCTGGCGACAAATTACTCACTCCTTTGTTTATTTTGTATATTGATTATATCATAAACTTTGTCATCTAACAACATAAAAATTGTTATTTTAATTATTATTGACAAAAGGTTTTCATAGGTCTAAAATCATTATGTCAATCTGAGTTTTTAGAGGGAACAAATGAAGAAATATAAGCCTTATGCAAAAAAATACTGGTACAGCCTTTTACTCGGGCCGTTTTTTATGGTGCTTGAAGCGTGCGGTGAGTTTATTCTGCCGTACATAAATGCAAACATTATTGATATCGGTGCGGCTAACGGCGATGTGCCGTATATCATAAAGAACGGTATATATATGGCTGTTCTTGCCGCCGCGATGATGATAACGGGTGTGCTCGGCGCTAACTTTGCCGTTCGCGGTTCCGTTCGCCTTGCCGCAGGGGTCAGAGCAGATGTTTTCAGGCAGATTCAGAAATTCAGCTTCAATAATATCGATGAGTTTACAACAGGCTCACTCATCACCAGAATAACCAACGATATTACTCAGGTGCAGAATTTTGCACAGACTCTGCTCAGAGGTATGTTCAGAAGCCCCGTAATGTTAATCGGTGCGCTGATAATGTCGTTTATGCTCAATGCAAAGCTTGCGCTCGTAATCCTTGTGATTATGCCCGTGCTCGCTGTTACGATTGCCGTTATTATCCGCCTTGCTTCTCCAAGATACACAAAGATGCAGAAGGCACTCGATACGCTGAATTCCGATATAGGCGAAACCGTTGTGAATCAGCGTGTTATCAAATCGTTTGTGCGTGAGGAGTTTGAAAAAATCAAGTTTGCGGCGGTGAATACGGATCTTGTCGAAAAAAGCACGTCTGCGCTTAAAGTAATGCTTTTTATACAGCCTGTTTCAGCCTTTGCAATCAATGCGGCAACTCTGGGCGTTGTCTGGGTTGCAGGTAAACAGATAATGGTAGGTGATATGGAGCTTGGCACGCTTACCGCGTTTATTACCTATCTTTCTCAGGTGCTCACCGCTCTTAATTTCCTTGCCAATATTATTCTTCAGGGCACGAGAGCGGCGGCGAGCGATAAACGAATTTCAGAGGTAATGAACGCTGAAATTGATTTGACTGACGATACGGCAAAACATAAGGATAAACATATTGAAAACGGCTCGATTGAGTTTCGTGACGTTTCTTTCCGATATTTCAAAAAGAACAAGGAAAAGGTGCTTGACGGCATTAATTTCACAATAAACGCAGGCGAACTCGTGGGTGTTATCGGCTCAACAGGCAGCGGTAAAACAACGCTTGTTTCGCTTATATCAAGGCTCTACGATGCGGATGAAGGTTCGGTTATCGTTGATGGTACCGATGTACGCGATTATTCGCTGGTAAACCTCCGCAGCGCTGTTGCCGTCGTGCTTCAGAAAAACACTTTGTTTTCAGGTACGATTGCGGAAAATCTTCGCTGGGGTAACGAAACCGCAAGCGATGAAGAGCTTTATCGTGCGGCAGGTGTTGCTATGGCAGACGGTTTTATCCGTTCATTTCCCGATGGTTACGGCACGTTTTTGGGCAGGGGAGGCGCAAATCTTTCAGGCGGTCAGAAACAGCGAATCTGTATTGCCAGAGCGCTTCTTAAAAAGCCGAAAATAATAATCCTCGATGATTCGACAAGTGCGGTTGATACTGCAACCGATGCCTCAATCCGCAAAGCGTTTCGCGAGGAATTGCCCGACGTTACAAAGATAATAATTGCTCAACGCATAACCTCCGTTGTCGATGCGGATAAAATTATAGTGCTCGACCACGGCAGGGTTGTCGGCTGCGGCACTCATAAACAGCTTCTCTCTTCCTGCTCCGAATACAGCGAGATTTACTACTCTCAGAAGGATAAGGAGGATGATTGTAATGGATAAATTGCGTGCAGAAAACCTTATCAGGCGCTATTCGCAGTCATCCTCATCAAAATCAGGTGCAAAAGAAATGGACGTTGCGGGCAGGGGCGGCAGAGACGGCGCAATGCGCGCAAGCGGAAAACCGAAGAATATCCGCAAAACAATAGGCAGAATGCTCAGTTTTCTTTCAAAGGAAAAGGCTTTGCTTATAATTGCTCTTGTGTGTTCTGTTTTGCAGACTCTTGCAACTCTTGCGGCTTCTTATATGCTCCGCCCGATTATGAATGAATTTCTCCGTTATGATCCGCTTAACCCCGATATCAGCGAAAGGCTCGCAGGTCTTGCGAAGGGTGTTGCGCTTATGGCGGCGGTTTACGGTGTTGCGGTGCTCACGCAGTGGCTTCAGCAAAGGCTGATGCTTACCGTTTCTCAGCGTACGCTCAGGCTTATGAGAAACGAGCTTTACTCAAAGCTTCAGACCTTGCCGATTCGCTATTTTGATACTCACGCGGCGGGTGATATAATGAGCAGATTCACAAACGATATAGATACTGTCGGCGAAATGCTCAACACAACGCTTATTCAGATTGTTTCGGGAGCTATAACGATTGTCGGCACTATTGCCCTTATGCTCTATACAAACCCGATTTTAGGCGGCATAACAATTGTTATGACTCCGCTTCTTACCCTTGCCAGCAAACGCATAATCAAGTCGAGCAGGGGTGCGTTTGTCCGTCAGCAGAAAAATCTCGGTATGCTCAACGGCTTTGCTGAGGAAATGATTTCGGGTCAGAAGGTAGTCAAGGTTTTTGAACACGAGGATATTGCCGTTGAGGAGTTTGAACATCTCAACGATGAGCTTTGCAAGGCTCAGATAAAGGCTCAGTTCAATGCGGGCATTATGGGCCCCGTTACGCATCAGCTCTGCAATATCTGTTACGGTATAACCGCTTGCATCGGTGCTCTGCTCGTTGTTTTCAGAGGTTTTGATATAGGCGGTCTTGCAGTTTCACTCAACTATACACGCAGTTTTAACAGGCCGATTAATGAAATCTCGATGCAGATGAATACCGTTTTTTCCGCTCTTGCAGGTGCTGAGCGTGTGTTTGAGGTGCTTGACGAAGAGCCTGAAACGCAGGAATGTGAAACGGCTCAGATAAGCAGTATCAGAGGTCACATCGAGCTTAAAAACGTCAATTTCGGCTATTCTCCTGATGTTACGGTGCTTCACGACATTTCGCTCTATGCAAAGCCGGGGCAGAAAATTGCCTTTGTCGGCTCGACAGGTGCCGGCAAAACAACGGTTACGAATTTGCTTTCACGTTTTTATGATATAACCGAAGGCACAATTACCGTTGACGGTGTGCCGATAGAGCAGATAGACCGTAAACTTCTGCGCGTCAATATTGCCATGGTGCTTCAGGATACGCATCTTTTTACGGGTACAGTGCGCGAAAATATCCGCTACGGCAGGCTTGACGCAACAGACGAAGAGGTTGTTGAAGCGGCTAAAATATCATCGGCTCATTCGTTTATAATGCATCTTGAAAACGGTTATGATACGGTGCTTGAGGGGGACGGCGCAAATCTGTCACAAGGTCAGCGTCAGCTTCTGAATATTGCCCGTGCGGCAATCAGCCGTGCACCTATTCTTATCCTTGACGAAGCCACAAGCTCGGTCGATACCCGTACGGAGCGGCATATTGATAAGGGTATGGATGCGATTATGAAAGACCGCACAACCTTTGTAATTGCCCACAGGCTTTCTACCGTGCGTACGGCTAACGCAATTATGGTGCTCGAGCGCGGCAGAATTGTCGAGCGCGGCACTCATGAAGAGCTTCTTGCAATGGGCGGCAGATATGCCGATCTTTATCACGAAATCGCAGAGCTCGATTAAAACCGAATATTTCAGAGAAAAACAACCTGCTTCAATTCATTTTGAAGCAGGTTGTTTTTTTATATTATTTGAAAATATCAAAAAAGCTGAATGTTGTCTTTTTATATACTTTGTTGTATGCGGCTTTCTTTGGATTTTTCACCCAGCCGGCACCTTTCTTTCCGTATCCGGGAATCAATGCTTTTTTTACTTTACGTTTTGCCTTGCCTGTGGTTCTCGCTTTTATAGAACGCTTGAGCGAAGGCTTTCTCATTCCGAATTTCATTGTTTATCACCTTTGTTGTTACAAATTAAGGATGACAATTACCGCAAGGCTCATAACCTCTATTTAATAGTGTTTGTCTATTTCCTTTAAATGTTCCTTTGTTTTCGGGTGCTATTTTTTTTACCGAACTACAGGTAGGGTAGTGGAATTTCATGGTGTTATTGTTTAAAACAAAGTTAGTTTCTGTGTTTTGAGTTGCAGGTGCCTTTGTTGTTGTCGGTTTAGTTGTTGTGGGCTTTGCTGTTGTTGCAGGTTTCGTCGTTGTAGGTTGGTTTGTAGTTTCCTGGTCTGTTGTGCTTTCTGTTACAGTTTCGGTTGTTGTTGGCGATTTTGTGCTTGTAACAGGCTTCGTTTCGGATACGGGCATTTTAGTCGCAGGCTCGGTTACATCTTCTGCATCTGAATTTTCAACGGTTGTGTTTTCGCTTTCGGTTGCGGATGTTTCGTCTGCAGGGGAGAAAATAGCAATACCAAGTATCAGTGTCCAGAATCCGGGAAATACGCTTAATATGATTTTGATAACCGATTTCCACTGTTTTTTACTAATCCACATCAGTGCTATTCCGAGCGGAGGAATAAAAATCAGAGCAATTATTATAAACCATGTCTTTTTCCAAAACGGAGTTTTTTCCATTACAATGCACATCCTTTGAAGTTGTTATTATGTGGATTTATTATAATTTGATATCAAATTGATGTCAATACTAATTCGTATAAAATAACTTCAAAATGGTACTATTTTGATGTCAATTGCTATGAAAGGGTGTAATGTAAATGGCAGGTAATTACTATCCTCCTTTTTCTTTGAGAGTTTCCGAAGAGTTGCTTGAGAAAATTAAATATATTGCTTCAAAAAACAAACGCTCTGCAAACAAAGAGATTGAGTTTGTGCTCGAGCAGTATGTTGAAAATTATGAAAAATCATACGGTGAAATAGAAACAGAACAATAAAATAAGCGTGGTATCGTTTGTGATACCACGCTTATTTTATTACAGCAAATCGTCAAACATCTTTATGTTTGATGCCTGAGGTTTAAGTTCACCGTTTTCGCATTTCTTGATTATTTCAACAATGCGGTCGTTGATGGGTGTCGGTGTGTTGGTTTTTCTGCCCCATTCGCATACAACGCCGTTGATTGCGTCGATTTCACAGGGCTTTCCTTTTTTGAGGTCCTGAAGCATTGAAGGCTCAATATCGCGGTGCTTTTTCATTGCAATCGGTACAAGGAAGGTTGCAACAGCTCGCTTGAGCGGGTTGGTGTAATAGAAGAGTTTGGTAATGTTCTTTCCCTGAACGGGTGCAAACGTTGCACCGGTTGCGTGACCTACGTCAATACATTCTTTCATACATCTTACGGCAACTTTCTGACCTGCTTTGTTTTCGGATACGTCGCCGAAAACGCCGCCTACAACAGCACCGAGACCGGAGAATGTTGCATTGATGAGAAGCTTTGACCAGCGTGCGCCGATGAGGTTGTCTTCTTCGTGTACGGGGCACATAAGGTCAAGCAGCTCTTTGACCATACGGAACTGCTCGTCTGAAATGCCGTCCATCTTGCCCATGTGGAATGAAAGGCTGTCGGGTTCGCTTGTAAGTGTGCATACACCGGGCTCGTTGAGTGCAGCGCCCCATTCGACTGTGCAACCCATTGTGCGGTCAGCGCCTACGATTTCGGCAATACCGGGCTCGGGCAGACCGTTCTGGAGGGTTACGATAACGCCTTTGTCCGTCAGGTGGTCTTTAAGCTTTGTTACAACCTCGGTGTTGAAAAGCTGTTTTGTCATAAGGAGAATAACGTCATATTTACCTTCCATTTCGTCAGGCGTAATTGCCTTGACGGGAACGTTCATATCTACCGTACCTTTGATTGTTGCTCCTTTTGTGTTGAGTGCCTCAACGGGAGCTTTGTTGCGGTTGATAAGATCAATCTTACCGCCGTTTTTCGTGATGTAAGCGCCAAGGACCGTGCCGAGAGAGCCTGCGCCGTAAATTGCATATCTGCTCATATCTGATACCTCTCTGTTTTATTTGTCTATAAAGTTTACAAATTCGCTTGCCTGCTTGCGTTTCTTTTCTCTGAGCTTGTCGTCGGCGCTTGCGTAGCCGAGCGCGATTACAAGTCTGACAGGGGAGTCGAGTGAGCAGATTTTTCTTATCTGCTTGTCGTCAAGCCAACCGAGTATACACGTTGAAAGACCGAGCGCGGTTGCCTGTGCCGTGATATAAGCGGTCAGGATACCTATGTCAATCGAACGGTAATCGTTCTTCTTGATTTTTGCGCCGGCTGCTGCGGTTGTGTTGTAAGCACCCTCCGATAATACAATCATAACCGGTGCGTCACTTGCAAATTTGTTCATACCCATGCCTTGCGTTGCTTTTGCAACGGATTTTGCCGCATCGTCCGTGCATACTGTTATGTGGTATGGCTGTGCGTTGCACGCAGAGGGGGCGAGCACTGCCGCCTCAATTACGGCATCGAGTTTTTCTTTTTCAACCGCCTTTGTCGGGTCATAATTTCTGCATGACTGACGGTTTTGGGCAATTTCTTTAAAATCCATAAACCAAGTCTCCGCTCATTTTTTTATAATTATATAGCAATATTATAAAATGTGCAACATTAATTATTGATTTGTCATCGGTTTTTATTTCTGATTGAGCATATTGACACGTATTCCGAGAGGGAGTATAATTGTTGCGCCCGAAACTGTTTGATATAGGGTGTTTCAGACGGGTCAGTTTGGTGCTTAACTTTACGGAAAGGTAATACCTGAGCTTTAAGAATGAAACGTATTTTATCTTATCTCAAGCCGTTCAGGTTGCGTATGCTTGTCGGCTTCATAATCAAGGTGTCAGGCACTATGGCGGAGTTGATTCTGCCGTATATCCTGACGCACATTCTCGAAAACGTAATAGTTGAAATGAACGCCGGTAAAATCGTGTTTTACGGTGCGGTTATGGTTTTGTTCAGCGTAATTGCCTGCGTTTGCAACGTTGTTGCTAACCGTATGGCGGCAAGAGTAACAACCAACTTTTCCAAAGCAATGCGTAAAGAGCTTTTTTCAAAGACTCTTTATCTTTCTTCGGCGGATACAGATGCGTTTACTATTCCTTCGCTTGAGTCACGAATCACAACCGATACGTACAATGTGCACAACTTTATCGGTATGATGCAACGAATGGGTGTCAGAGCACCGATTCTTCTTATCGGCGGAATTTCCCTTACACTTGTAATGGATAAGGCGCTTGCGCTTGTTATGATTGCAACCTTGCCGATTATTTTCGTTACAGTTTACGGCATTTCGCGCAAGGGTGTGCCGCTTTATACTGCCGTGCAGAAGTCGGTTGACGGTATGGTAAGAGTTGCGCGCGAGGATACGCAGGGTATCAGGGTTATAAAAGCGCTTT
>JAZRRT010000095.1:0-6546 GCA_045650985.1 Acutalibacteraceae bacterium
AAGGTCACCGCTGTAAATCACAACGTCTTCGCTTATTTTAAACGTGATGCTTGCGAGCGTGCCGCCTTCAGTCATAAGCTGTTCATCGATGACGGCAAAATAAACCTTGCCGTCAGCATATTCTTCGTTGCCGACAAAATATTCGCTGGCTGCCTCTCCGCTTTTGACGTTTACGGGTGTAAGTACGTCGGAATCATAACCGAGTATGAATTCGCCTGCGCAGAAACCTCTGTTATCGTTGACAGATACCGTAACGGTAACTTCGTCGCCCGAACGAAGCTGTGAAGCACCGTTGACGGTGAATACGGGTGCGGGGGGTGCTGCATAAACGGCAACAGCCGCAACAGCCGCAACCATAACAACCGTGCATATAACAGCTATGATTTTTTTAAAAGCCGTTGCTTTCATTTAATCAAATCCTTCCGATAGGATGGTTGTTGAAATTAAAACAGGTCGAAGAAAGCGAGGATGATTTTGTTGATGAGAACGCCGAAGAACTTGCTGAAGAAGTTGAGCTCGATTATATCGCTGTCCATAGCCTCTTCTGCAAGGAGGAGTACCTGTGAATCATACTCTGTTTCGCCCTCGTGGAGTGTGATGAGACGTGCACCTCTGTTGTAATCCTGGCCGTAGGAGTGGAAGGTGCAACCTGCTGTGTTTACAATATCAACACCCTTATGCTCAACTGTGAATGTATTTACGTGGTCGTGGCCGGAGAATACGGCAACTGTGCCCTGCTCAACAAGAGCATCAAACTGGCCGTAGTTTTCAACACCGGGGCAGGGGGGCTCAGTAAGCATACCGTCTTTGATAGCGGAGAAATCAGCAACTGTGAGGTCGTATTCCTTGCCGTTGCAGAACTTACTGTCGAAGCTGATTGCAACTTCGGACTTTTCCTTGTAGAAAACGTCCATGATTTCACCGACGATGATGTGCTGGAATGCCATTGAGGGAATTACCTTGCCGCCGTTGAGAGCGGTGTATGTTTTGTTTGTAGCTCTGAACCACTCAATCTGGTCCTCGTGTACGCAGTCATAGCCTTCCTGACCGCTGCGGTCGGGATCAGAGTAACCGCTTGTACCTGAATCGAACATATAGAGGTTGTAAGCAACCTTGAGTGAATCACTTGCAAGGATGGGAAGGTTGTGTGTGCCTACACCTGTGAGTGTGGGAACAGCATCGTATGCAAGGCAGTACTTGCCGCCTGCTTTCTGGTAGTAACTGAGAAGTACGTCGTTTTCGCCGCGGCCGCCTTCACGGTCGTGGTTGCCGAAAACAAGTGTGAAATATGTTTCGTTCTCAACAAAAATAGTTGCGATTTCGGTGATAGCTGCTTCGATGTTGCCTGTATCGTCAACACAGTTGTCCCCGCCGAGAACTACAAGGTCGGGATCGTACTTGTCGAGGCAGTGCTCGATAAACTGAACCATTGTCTGGTTTGCAGGATATACGTCCTGACAGTCTGTGAGGTGGAGGATTTTGAACTCGCCGTTTTCGTCAAATCTGAGAATGGGCAGATCTGAGTCAGCTGCAAAAGCTGTTGCACTGCAGCCAAATACCATAACGAGTGCAAGAAGAATTGATAATACTTTCTTCATTTTGGTTTTCCTTTCTGATATTTATAATTTGAGAAGTTATGACACTTCTCCCTTATCTTATTTATATTAACATAATATAAGAAAAATTTCAAACGTAATACACTTGCTTTTTACGTTGTTGCTGACAAATTTTTTTGTGTTTTTTTGTGCTAATTGTCTATGGAAAAAGAGCAGGAGGAGTAAAAACTCAACCTGCTCTTTAGTTGTGTTACTTTATTATGCCGGGGTATTCGCTCTCACTTATCATAGTGATTCCGAAGTCGGCTGTCTGTGCTTTCTTGAGAAGACCTGTCTTGTAGGTAAGCGTTACGGTTGCAAAGCTCAACTCGCTTATGTTTGCTCCGCCGGGAGCTTTGGTAATTGTAAGCTCAGCACTTTCGCCCGGTGCAAGCTTTATTTTTCCGTCATACGTTGCAAACTTAAGGTTGGGATAATCTGATGTTACGTCGCTTATGTAAAGAGTGTCTTCTTTTGATATGTTGGTTATTTTTGCTTTACCGTTGAGATAGCCGTCCTCGCTGTATGAGAGGAAACTGCTGTTAGTCGAAGTGAAGCTGAATGTAATTTTGTCATTAGGCGCCATACTTTCCATAAACTGCGGGAATTCATAGGACGAATAAGCGTCCTCAACACCCTCTGTCAGAAGCTGTGTCATAAGGAAATCAAATGAGCGCGAATCCCATTCAGCCTGACCGTGAACGTTGTTTTTGATAATCCAGGTTCTTTCGGGGTAATAGGCTGTTGAAAGGTCGATTGTACGGTCGGGCGAGATTGAATATACGCCTGCGACAGCCTGTGTGTAGCCGCCGTCAAATTTTTCTCCGAGCGGTGCAGTTGTAGCGCCGCATGAATACTTGAGGTTTACGATACCGTCGGAGTTTTCGTTGCCGCCTATAATCATCGGTATGCCGTAACCGCTTTTGATGGTGATTTTTGCGCCGTTTGCTTCTGCTTTGTCAAACGTTTCGCGGATATTTGACATAAAGCCGTAATGAAGCTCGTCAGTTTTTTCAATTATTTCTGCGTTTTCAACCGGGTCGAGCCAGTATTCTTTGAGCTTTTCAAGCTCGCTTGTAGGTAACATATCCCAGAATGCCGTGCCGTAAATCATCATATCGGGGAGGATGAGGTCTCTTCTGCCGTAATCAAAAGCAAGGTTGATGAAATCGGTGGGGATTATTGAAATGATACCGCCTAAATCCATCTCAATATGAAGAATCTGAGCAAGAAGCGGACCGAGAGGTGAAGTATCAACGTTTATATCTTCAATGCCGAAAACACCTGTTACAAGGTCTGTGCCTTCAAGCGCAGGAGTATCGAATACGATGTTGTTGACAAATCCGTCTTCAGCGTGGTTGTAAAGATATGCGCCGATGATAAGAGCACCCTGACTGATTGAGTAGATGTTGACCTTCTCTGCACCCGTCAGCTCAAGTACGTCCATAATATACTCGCGGAATATTTCCGAGTTGTCGATGTGGCTGAAGCGCCAGTCGTAGGTGAAGTTGAAAACCTTATCGTCACCGACAATATCACCTACGCACTCCATATCAAGAAATTCGGAGCCTGTGTAAGGTACGTAAGCGAGCATATCGTTATCCTTGAATGCTTTGAGAGAGGTGTTTTCTGCGCCTTCGACAATGGGGGCAACGTCAGCACGCTTTGAAGTGCCGTCCGGGTTGAGCGCAATATCGTCAACGATGTCGATAATCAGCGGAGCCAACGACTGAGCAAGTCTGTCCGTGTTGCCGAGGAATATCGTATCGAAAAGACCGACGAGTATTTTGCCGATGTTGTTGCCGAGGTAGTCGAGGATGCCGTCAATACTCGGCGGGAATACGGGCTCGCAGCTGCCGTCCTCATTGAATGCGGCAAGCGTTGTTGCGCCGAAGCCCGAAACGTAAATAACGGGCAGCATATCATATTCTCTTTCAGCTTCCTCTTGCGGTTGTGCGGCTGTTGCGCCGATACAGCCGAAAAGCATAATCGCCGCCATTATGATTGACAGCGTTTTTAAGTAAAATCTTTTTTTGCTCATCGTGTTTATCAAAGCCTCCTTTGATTTATGAACAATAAGTTAACATAAATATCGCTTTTTTTCAATAATAAATGAAAAGTTTTTTCATTGACCGAAGGAATAAAATGGTTTAGAATACAGAATATAGATACAAAAGGGGTTGTTTAAATGAAAACTTATCAGAAAGTGCTTGCAGGCGTCGGCTCAACTGCGCTTGCCGTTGCCGCCGCTTCTCCGTTTATTGTGGGTGAGCTTTTGTGGCACGGTGTTCTTACCAAAAAGGGCAGTGACAAGCTCAGCAAAATTTTTGCCGAAGAGCCTGTTGAACCAACGGTAAAGCCTCAGATTAATATATGGGACGGTGCGGTGGAATGGTTCAATTCCGCGCCTCACGAGGATGTTACGACCGTAAATTCCGTCGGCGATAAGCCTGCGGCGGTGCTTTTCAGAAACGGTGAGAGCCACAAGTGGGCAATCGTATGCCACGGCTATACGGCAGAGCCTTGCGTTATGGCGCGCTATGCGAGGGAATATTACAAGAAGGGCTACAACCTTATTATGCCCTATATGCGCGGCACGGAAAAAGGCATAAAATCGCCCAAGGGTGTGGTTGCTTACACTATGGGCTATCTCGATAAGCTTGACCTTGTTGCGTGGATTAAATATGCCGTCGAGCTTGATCCCGATGCTCAAATCGTGCTTCACGGCGAATCGATGGGCGCGGCAACAGTTATGATGACGGTAGGTGAGCCTCTTCCCGACAACGTAAAATGCGCAATTGAAGATTGCGGTTATACAAGCGTGTGGGATGAATTTGCGCACAACATTGTTGATATGTTCCATCTGCCCGTATTTCCGTATCTCTATGCCTCGCAGTTTTGCATAAAGCGACACATTGACCTTGATTTCAAAAAAGCATCAAGTATTGAAGCACTCAAAAGGTCAAAGACACCGATGCTCTTTATTCACGGTGAGGCTGATACCTTTGTGCCGTTTGAAATGGTTCACAAAAATTACGCAGCCTTCAACGGCGAAAAAGATATACTCACAATCCCTGAAGCTGACCACGCGCTCTCGGTTGATACCGACCCCGTAACTTACTTCAATAAGGTCTGGGAGTTTGTCGGTAAATATATTGAAGAGTAATACAACAGAACAGAAAAAGGAAACGCCTCCAAGGCTCAATGAGCTTTGGAGGCGATGTTATTTTGCCGATTAGTTTCTGGGCTTTCTGTCGCCGCGGCGGAAGTCCTTACGGGGAGCCGGACGGCGGGGAGCATCGGAGATTGTGTTTTCGGGAACCATACCCTCAATCTCGATGAGTGCATCTCTTCTGGAGAGGTTGAGTCTGCCCTGATCGTCGATTTCAAGAACCTTAACGATAACTTCGTCGCCTACACCGACAACGTCTTCAACCTTCTCTGTGCGCTTAACGTCGAGGCGGCTGATGTGAACAAGACCTTCCTTGCCGGGAGCAATCTCAACGAATGCGCCGAAGTCCATAATACGAGTAACAACACCGTTGTAGAATGAACCGGGCTCGGGATCGTTAGCAATTGTGTTAACCATAAGAAGTGCGCGCTCTGCATCTGCCATATCGATTGCGCAGATGAAGATTGAACCGTCTTCCTCAACGTCAACCTTACAGTTGCACTCAGCACAAATCTTCTGGATAACCTTACCCTGCTTGCCGATAACCTCGCTGATTTTCTCAACGGGAATCTTTGTTGTGAGCATCTTGGGAGCATACTTGGAAAGTTCCTTGCGGGGCTCTGCAATACACTTGAGCATTACGTCGTCAAGAATTTCGCAACGTGCTGTGTATGTCTTGTCAAGAGCCTCACGGATGATAGCGGGTGTAAGACCGTGTACCTTGAGGTCCATCTGGATAGCTGTGATACCCTTCTTGGAACCTGCAACCTTGAAGTCCATATCGCCGAAGAAGTCTTCAAGACCCTGGATATCAACCATTGTCATGAAGCGGTCGCCCTCTGTGATAAGACCGCAGGAGATACCTGCTACGGGAGCCTTGATCGGAACGCCTGCTGCCATAAGTGAAAGTGTTGAACCGCAGACGGATGCCTGTGATGTTGAGCCGTTGGAGGAGAGAACCTCGGAAACGAGGCGGATGCAGTAGGGGAACTCCTCAACGCTGGGGATAACGGGAACAAGAGCCTTCTCTGCAAGTGCACCGTGACCGATTTCACGTCTGCCGGGACCTCTGGAGGGCTTTGTCTCGCCGACAGAGTATGAGGGGAAGTTGTAGTGGTGCATATAGCGCTTTTCGGTTTCGTTGTCGATACCGTCAAGAAGCTGAGCGTCGCTCATCGGGCCGAGTGTTGTTACTGTGAGGACCTGAGTCTGTCCTCTTGTGAACATACCTGTGCCGTGTGCTCTGTCGAGAAGGTCAACCTCTGCTGCGAGGGGACGAATCTCGTTGATGCCTCTGCCGTCAACGCGCTTGCCGTCATCAAGAAGCCAGCGGCGAACAACGTACTTCTGTGTCTTGTAGAGGCAGTCGTCAATCTTTGCAATATCGTCGGGATATACTTCGTCGAATTTCTCGTGAACCGCATCGTAGATGGGCTTGAGTCTTTCGTCGCGGATACGCTTGTCGTCTGTGTCAAGAGCAACGCGGATGTCTTCGATAGCGAAATCCTTGATTGCTTCGAACATTTGGGGAGCGGGATCGTTTGAGGGGAACTCAATCTTCTCTTTGCCGCACTCAGCCTTGATTGAGTTGATGAACTCTACGATTCACTGGTCTTCAGCGTGAGCAAACATGATAACGTCGTACATATCGTCGTTGGAAACTTCGTTTGCAGCAGCCTCAATCATAGCAACAAGGTCTGATGTGGAAGCAACAGTGACGTACATCTCGCTCTTTTCTCTCTGCTGTGCAGTGGGGTTGATGATGTACTGACCGTCAAT
>JAZRRT010000096.1:0-6357 GCA_045650985.1 Acutalibacteraceae bacterium
AGTGCAACAAGGGCGGCGATGATGACAGGTGTTTGTGCATTCGGTCTGCCTGCACCTTTGAAGAAGCAGGTTATTCCTGAAAAACAGGTGGGCATAGCCGCACCTGCGGCAATCAGAAGGAATACAAGAGATATGATATAGGTTATCGGAACACCGCCGGAAAGTGAGTTGATTTTATCTGCGATGAAGGGAATGGCTGTTGTCAGCATCATTACAAATCCGCAGAATGCCGTGACTGCGGCACTGACTAAAGCAAGAAGCTTTTTGTTTCTTATGTAGCGGTGCACATTTTTGCCGTCTGCGGGGCGGTTAAATTCAATACGTTGCTCTGCGAGGCGGTGTCTTGTTTTTGTCCTGGAGAATTTGCGCTTTTTATTTTCTGTGTTTCCTTGCTGTAATTCGTTGGAAACATCTTCGTCCATAACGGGCTCGTCAATGTCCGCACCCTCAAGCTTGAAAGAGTCAACCTTGCGACTTCTTGTGCGGCGAAGCTCTTCCTCAACCTCGGCTTCGTTTACACGCACAACCTCCTCAAGCTCAAAGAAACCCGGCAAAACCATCTGCTCGTCTTCTTCGTGCCTGACAACAGGTGCCTTCGGGCGGGAATCAATCTTGGGAATTTCGCCTGTTCTGACAAACTTTTTTGCTTCACTGCCGATAAATTCATCAGCAGGCAGGATGTGAGGCATTGCGTTGAGGTCCGATGTTTTGTCATAAGAACTGCTTGTTGTAACAATGCCGGGCCTTTCAAATACGGGAGATATTTCGACAACTCGTGTTTTGCTGTCTGCCGTTTCGACCGGCGTGCCGATAACCTTGGTTTTTTCCGCTTCTTGAGGCTGGCGCTCGGCGGCAGGCTCAATTACGCGGGTTTTGTCGTCGGCAAGCTGCTCGCGTACGTCTGCATCTTCCGTAACGTCGGCAAAAAGAGAGGCGACGTCCATATTGATGTTAAAACCGCCGAAATCTGTCTGATTGCCGGTAGGAGGGGTATATATCTTTATCGGTTCGGTTTCTTCATCTTCCTCTTCGACGTATACTACCTCAATCGGTTCAGGTTGTGCATCGGTACGGTAGAAAACTTTCGGCAGTTGTTCTTCGGGCTGAATGCCGCCTTGCGGCTCCTGCACAACAGGTCGGGGGCTGTATATATTGCTTGCAGATACGGGGGATACCCATGCTGCAGGCTCTTCTTCCTCTTCTTCGATGATTTCAAAAAGACTGTTAACGTCAGGTAAAGCAGGGGCAGTTTCGCTTAAACGAATATCTTCGCCGTAGTCGTTGTCGTCGAAGTTTTCTTCAATTTCAACGGGTGTATCTTCAATAAGCTGAATATCCTCGCCGTAGTCGTTGTCGCCGAAGTTTTCTTCAATTTCAACTGGTGTATCTTCGATAATCTGAATATCCTCACCGTAGTCGTTGTCGTCGAAGTTTTCTTCAATTTCAACGGGTGTATCTTCGATAATCTGAATATCCTCGCCGTAGTCGTTGTCGACAGAAGTTTCTTCAGTTTCAACGGTTGCATCTTCGGCAAGCTGAAGATTTTCGCCGTAATAATTGGCGCTCGGATTATATGTCGGTTCGTCTTCGCTGAAGCGCTCATCCTCGCCATAGTAGTTGGCACTCGGGTTATATGTAAGCTCGTCAAAGCCGATGTCTGCGGCGCAATCCGATGAGGTTGCCTGAGTGGGTGCTTCGGCAGGGACGGTAACCTCCGTAAGCGGTTTCGGCTCTTCTTTATGTTCTTTCTTTGCCTGAGCAGTCTGGTATCCGCTGTCGCTTCTGATCGCATCAAGCAACTCGTCAAATGTTAAATTTGTGAAATCCATGCCTGGTGTCAATCCTTCCGGTGGTTATCTTTGTCTTGAAACTTCAAACATAAGTATGCCTGCCGCAACGGAGGCGTTGAGTGAGTTGACCTTGCCTTTCATCGGGAGGGAGACAATTATGTCGCACTTCTCCTTCACAAGTCTGCCGAGGCCCTTTCCTTCGGAGCCTATTACAAGCGCAACTCCGCCTGAAAAATCTGTGTCAGACCAATTCTGGCCGTCCATATCCGCCCCGTAAATCCATACACCGCGCTCTTTGAGTCGGTCGATGGTGGAGGGCAGGTTTGAAACGCGGGCAACCGGCACGTATTCGACAGCACCTGCGGATGTTTTGCCGACGACGTAGCTGAGGGTTGCGTTACGGCGCTTGGGGATAATTACGCCGTGAGCGCCTGCTGCGTCTGCCGTACGGATAATCGCACCGAGGTTATGCGGGTCTTCAACCTCGTCACAGATTATGATGAATGGGTTTTCGCCTTTTGCCTGTGCGGCGGCAAATATGTCGTCAACATCGGCATATTCGTGAGCGGCGGCATAAGCGGCAATGCCCTGATGACTGCCGCCACCGCACATGAAGTCCAGCTTCTTGCGGTCAACCTCTTTGATAACGACGCCTTTTTCACGGCATTCACCTATGATTTTTCCGATACTTCCGCCTCTGTCACCCTTGGCAACAAGCAATGTATCGATTGCGCGGTTGCTTTTTAATGCTTCTGAAACGGCGTTTCTGCCGATTATAAGATCATTGTTCTTTTCTTCCATAGTCACAATACTTCCTTACACACCATATATAGATACATTATACCATATATATAGTAAAAAACCAACAGTTTTTCAAAAAAAGACACAAAATATCGACATTTTTTTGTCGGGCTGTAAAGTACCATATAAATGTAGTTGAAACACACCGCAAAACAGTAAAAAAGGACGTTGAAAATGAGAAAAAGAAGCAAAAACAGGTATGCCGACGGGGTGGTTTTACCGTTTATCGATAAAAAATTTGCAGGTCATACGCTGACGTTTTTTTCGGCTTTCATTCTGGCGTGGGCAAGGCTCGGATTTAATATCTCTCCGTTTGCCCCGGCGTTTGCTGCGGCGGTGCCGGGCAAGCGGAGTGTTGCCGCAATTTTGGGCAGTTGTTGTGCCTGTCTTCTTGATTTTGAAGGGGTTTATACGGCGCGGCTTGTTGCGGTTACGGTCTGCACGGGAATGATAAACTACTGCTTGTCGCGGTCCGGTTTTAACGTCAACAAGCATCTGGCGGCGCCGATAAGCTGCGGCGTGTGCAGTTTGCTGACGGGTGTTACCGTGCTCGCTGCGCAGGGATTCACTTCTGACGGAGTAATCACTTATTTTTGCGAAAGCATTGTAGGTGCGGGCTGTGCTGGCTTTCTCAGCAGGTTGAATTTTCACAAAGGCTTTTTTAAAGGGAGTGAGCCGCTTGACGTCAAGCAGTTGTCGGGTATAGCGGTTTTCCTTGCCATGATGGTGATTTCGGCTGAAAGAATTGTAATAGCAGGCATCAGTTTTGCACACATAGCCGCAATGGTGATTATACTTGTTTCTTCAAAGTTTGTCGGTCTTACGGGAGGTTGTATCAGCGCAGGCGTTATGGGCTTTTCGGTTTGCCTGTTGCCGGGTGCTTCGCTTGTCGGAATAATCTACACATTTGAGGGAGTGGTTTGCGGACTTACTGCAAAATTCGGCAAGGCGGTGCAGTGCGTTGCATTTGTCTGCGCAAGCGCGGTTGTGCTGCTTGTTAATGCGGGTGAATTTGATATGTTGCCTGCGTTGGGCGAGCTTGTTGCATCGGTCGCAATTTTTGCGGCAATACCGAAACGTTTTTTCGACGTTAACAAAAAATATTTTGCTTCGGGTGATACGGTGCCCGAATTTGAAACGATGAAAAAAGCGCTGATGATAGAGCTTGAAAGCATCAGCGGCGGACTTGATGAGGTGGCAAAGGCGGTTGACAGGATTGCCGACGAAATGCCGAAAAATGAAAACGGCGGAGAAGAAAACAGTATCAGCACAGAAACTCGCCGACTTGTGCGTGATCAGTTTGCGACGCTTTCAACCGCGATGAGAGAAGTTTCGTCACGCTTTGCTGATGAAACGCGCTTTGATGCGAGCACGAGCGCAAAGGTTGAGGCAGTGCTTTCGGGTTACGGAATAAAGGCGCGTGAGGTTGTGTGCTCAACCACCGGCAGAAAAGAAAAAATCGATATAACGGCTCAACGAATTAACGGAAAAATCAGCAGAACGGCGCTGACAGATGATATAGAAAATGTTTGCGGATGTAAGCTGAATATTCCTGCTGTTGTTCAGGATGAAACGACGACACATATTACGTTTGAAAGTAAGCCTGAGTATAATCTGCGTACAGGATATGCACAACGCATAGCGCAAGGAAGAATGAGCGGCGACGTTTGCGATGATTTCAGCGATAAAGACGGCAACAGAATAATCATTATCAGCGACGGAATGGGCACGGGACCCAAGGCGGCGGTAGACGGCACGGTTGCCTCGTGGCTTTTCTCAAAACTGATTGCAACAGGTCTCGGATTTGAAAGCGCATTAAAGCTTGTGAATGCCGCGATGATTGTAAAATCGACCGATGAATCGCTTGCTACAATTGATGCCGTCAGGATAAACCTGAACAGCGGAAAAACGGAATTTTACAAGGCGGGAGCAGGTATTACGCTTGTCTGTAAAGGTAAAAAGGTTTACAGCGTGGGCAATCCTTCAATGCCTTTGGGCATTTTGCGCGAAGTTGCGTTTGACAAAGCATCACTCACATTGAAAAGAGGTGACAAGCTGCTGATGATGTCGGACGGCATTGCCGCGTCGGCACATCCTCATATTGCAAAAAAACTCAGCAGATTCAACAAAAACAACCCCTCCGAGCTTGCCGAAGAGGTTGTTTCAATTGCAGAAAAATATTCACAGTCAAAGCGTCCCGATGATATAACTGCCGTTGCCGTTATTGTCGGGTGATGCGCCATATTTCGTTGGAAAGTGCTGCTAATTCGTCAAGTGTAAAGCTCTCTGCCCTTACATTTTCGCCGTAACCTGCGGCTTCAATTGCCTGATAGACAATATCCTTGGGTATTGACATTCCTGAGCTGATTGAGTTTGCCGCCGTCTTTCTGCGCTGGGCAAAAACTGCTTTTACCATTCTGAAAAACAGCTTTTCATCGCAAAGCTCAATCGGCGGCTCTTTTCGAACGTTGAGCCTAATTACGCTGCTGTCAACCTTGGGTGCAGGCATAAATGAGCCTGCGGAAACGTCAAACATTTTTTGTGCGTCGGCATAGTAATCGACAGCTACGGTAACGGCGCCTGCATCTCTGCTGCCCACGGGTGCGCACAGTCTTTGTGCCGCCTCCTTCTGTACCATAACCGTGATGTTTTCAACGGGCAGCTTGCTTTCGAGCAGATGCATTATTACGGGTGAGGTTATGTAGTAGGGGAGATTTGCGCAAACGGCAACCTTCATACCGCTGAATTTTTCCTCGATGAGTTTGTGAAGGTCAACCTTGAGCACGTCTGAATTTACAACTTCAACGTTATCAAAATCCGCAAGTGTTTCGTCAAGCACGGGCAACAAACGCTCGTCAAGCTCGATTGAGACAACCTTTGCGGCTTTTTTGGCAAGCTCTGCAGTCAGTACGCCGAAGCCGGGACCGACCTCGATAACGCCCGTGTTTTCGTCTGCGCCGCAAGCGTCAGCCATTCGCGGACATACGGTGGGGTTGATGAGGAAATTCTGACCGAGGGCTTTTGAAAATTTGAAGCCGTGTCGGCTCAGCAAATCCTTTACAACTGAGATGTCTGATAAATTCTTCATAACATTGCTCCCGAAAAATTTTTGTATAGCCTTTACTTATTTCACGTTTAGTTATATAATAAAGTCTCAGAGAAATAAACAGTGAGGTAATTGATATGGCAATTCTTGTAACCGGCGGTGCGGGCTACATCGGCTCACACACCAGCATTGAGCTTATTCAGAACGGATACGATGTTATTATACTCGATAACTTCTATAACAGCAAGCCTGAAGCGCTTAATCGAATCAAAAAAATTTCCGGCGGCGATTTCAAGTTCTACGAGTGTGATATCCGCGACAAAGCAGGTCTTGATAAGGTCTTCGCGGAAAACGATATTGAGGCTGTTATTCACTTTGCGGGTCTCAAGGCTGTCGGTGAGAGTTGCCGCAAGCCTCTCGAATACTACGAAAACAATATCGGCGGCACCGTAACGCTGTGCGAGGCTATGCGTGACGCAGGCTGTAAGAAGATTGTTTTCAGCTCATCTGCTACGGTTTACGGCAGTAACAATCCTTCACCTCTTCGTGAGGATATGCCTGCAGGCGGCACAACAAACGCCTACGGCACAACAAAGCTCTATATCGAAACCGTCCTGTCTGACCTTTATGCATCCGATAACGAGTGGAGCGTGGTTATTCTGCGTTACTTCAATCCTATCGGTGCTCACAAGAGCGGTCTTATCGGTGAAGACCCGAACG
>JAZRRT010000097.1:0-2142 GCA_045650985.1 Acutalibacteraceae bacterium
GCCAAAAACAGAACCCATATAAAAGAAGTGTCTTTTGATATTGATGAGAACCTTATTGGCGTCGATGTTGAAGATTGGGAAGATTATGTAACAATTCATACTGAAGGACTCGTTTTTGAGGATTATCTCGGCGATCCTGCAGCTTGGGCTATTGACAGTCAGGGCAATTACGTCGATACCTTCAAAAAAGGAGATGTTTATACTCTCTATATTTGTTTCAGAGCGGATGAAGGATATTTTATTTCTCCTGCTTATGAAACCTTTGACAGCCTGAAGGTAAATGGTGAAGAGTGCGAATCTTATTTTTTTAGTGATTATGTTGCTGAGGATGGAGAGTATATATATTACGTTTGCGTTGAAAAAACGGTTGACCTCGTTGGCGACAGTTTCTTTGACCGCCTTCTTTTCTCGTTAAAATCTATGTTGTATTCAATTCGCACTTTCTTTGAAGAGCTGTTTTACATCGATTTTATGTCAGTTGACGTTCAGTCTGATTTGAACGCAGACTATGGTGTAAAAAAATTGCATAACTCATAAAAATAAAAATCCCTTCGCAATACCGTGCGGTTGCGAAGGGATTTTTTATTGTAATGTTTATTTTTGGCGGCAGTAGGTTATGCCTTGTGCCATTTTACACCCTGAGGTGTATCCTCAAGCACGATTCCCATTGCCTTGATTTTATCTCTGATTTCATCAGCAAGTGCCCAGTTTTTGTCTTTTCTTGCCTGTGCACGCTGTGCGATAAGCTCTTCAACCTCATCGTCAAGGCTTGCCTTGCTTCTGTTATATACGAGTCCGAGAACGTCAGTCAGCTCGTCAAAAGCCTTGGCGGCAAGCTCAAGTGTTGCTTTGTTGGCGCCTGCTGCAATAGCCGTGTTGATGTCACGAACAAGTTCGAATACAGCGGCAATGGCATCTGCAGTGTTCATATCGTCATCCATAGCGTCGATAAACTGCTTGATTCTGCCGTGCACCTTGTCGTTGAAGCTGTTGTCAAGCTCTCCTTCAACTGCGTTTTCAAGTGCAAAATCGAGATTGTTGCGGCAGGTGTAAAGTCTTTCGAGAGAAGCTTTGCACTGCTCAATAATTTCGGTGTTATAGTTGATGGGGCTGCGGTAGTGAGAGGAGATAAGGAAGTATCTGACGGGCTCATAGCCGTATTTTTCCGCAACGTCACGTACTGTGAAGAAGTTGCCAAGCGATTTTGACATCTTTACGTTGTCAACGTTGATGTAGCCGTTGTGCATCCAGTAGTTTGCAAAGCTTGCACCGTTGCAGCATTCGCTCTGTGCAATCTCGTTCTCATGGTGGGGGAATATGAGGTCCTGTCCGCCGCAGTGAATATCGATAGTTGTGCCGAGGTAGCGGCGTACCATTGCAGAGCACTCAATGTGCCAGCCGGGTCTGCCGTGACCCCAGGGTGACTCCCAATAAGGTTCACCGGGTTTTGCACCCTTCCAGAGAGCAAAATCCATCGGTTCACGTTTTATTTCTTCAACGTTGATTCGTGCACCTGCTTCAAGCTCTTCAAGCGGCTGATGTGAAAGCTTGCCGTATTCATCAAACTTCTTGGGGCTGAAGTAAACGTCACCGTCAACAGCGTATGCGTAACCTTTATCAATGAGAGATGAGATAATATTGATGATTTCATCAATGTTTTCCGTTGCCTTCGGATGAACTGTTGCTTCGCGCACGTTCATACCCTTGGCGTCCTTCCAGAATTCTTCGATATACTTTTCACTTACTTCTTTGTATGTGAGACCTTCTTCGTTTGCGCGTCGGATAATTTTGTCGTCAATATCAGTGAAATTCTGAACAAATTTAACGTCATATCCGCGATATTCCATATATCGTCTGAGAACGTCAAAAACACACAGAGGTCTTGCGTTGCCGATGTGAATAAAGTTGTAAACGGTAGGGCCGCAGGCATATATTTTGAGTACGCCGGGCTCAATTGTTTTAAGTTCCTGCTTAGAGCGGGTGAGAGTGTTGAAAATCTTCATTTATTTTTTCTCCTCTTCTAAAGATTTGATTTTTTTGTTAAGTTTATCTATCTGAATCTGCATTTTGCAAAGTTCCATAGCTATCGGGTCGGGAATGTGAATCTGGTCAAGGTCATCAACGCGCTTGCCGTTTTGTTTT
>JAZRRT010000098.1:0-1674 GCA_045650985.1 Acutalibacteraceae bacterium
TTTCTGTCGGCAACAACGTCAAACACGGCCACCCGATAGGCAAAGTCGGGACAAGCGGATATTCAACAGGTCCCCATCCCCATTTTGAGATTCGTATAAACGGTAGTACAAGAAACCCGGTGAACCGTTATGTCCAACTTCCGGGTTGATGAATTGCATTCAGAAAGGTCGGTGTAACGGCGGATGAACAAAAAAATATCATTGGGACTTGCAATTGCCCTTATATTCATAAGCATTACTGCGACCTTTGCAATCACAATGACTGTTTCGCAGAATATCTACAACGGTCTTATCTCGAGACTTTCTAACCGTTTTGAGCTTTACGAGGGCATATCTGCAATCGATAACTTCGTCCGTACCAATTACTACGGCGATTTTGATGATGATGAGCTTCTTGCGGACAGCGCGAGCGGTTATATGAAAGGCCTTAAAGACAGCGGCAGTTTTTATATGGACCCTCAGGAATACATTGAGTATACCCGCCGTATGAAGGGTGAGGGTGGTATCGGCATCGCTGCCGAATATGACGTTGAAGAAGGCAAACTTATCATTACCGATGTTTATAAGGATTCGTCAGCAGAAAAAGCTGACCTTAAAGTCGATGATGCAATAATCAGCATTGATGATGAGCAGATAACCGCATCAAATGCGGCAGACGTTATTGAGTCGCTTCAGTTTGGCAGGCGTTTCGAGTCCGTAAGCATTAAATATGAGCGTAACGGCAGCACAAAAACCGTTACTGTTATGAGGGGTTATACCAAAACCGTAACTTCATCATACAGCGGTGACATCGGTTATGTTCGAATCAGCGGATTTTATGAGAATACTGCCAGCCAGTTTTCTGACGAGCTTGACGAGCTTAACTCACAGGGTGTAACTTCACTTATCATTGATCTGAGAGGTTGCGAAGAAGGCTCGGTTGATTATGCTTCCGCAGTCGCCGATTTGCTTCTTCCCAGCGGTGTTGAGAGTGCGGATGCCATTGCAAGCGCAGTTAAAAAGGACGGAAGCGTATATAAAAACTTTACTTCCGATACAAAGGCGGTTACGTTCCCGGGCGGTATAGTTGTGCTTGTTGATGCAGGCACGTCGGGCGGAGCGGAGCTACTTGCCGCACAGCTTAAGGATTTTGCCAAGGGACAGCTTCTCGGTGTTGCAACAGCAGGCAATATGACGTTCCAAGAGATTTATGCTCTTGAAGACGGCAGTGCGATTTCGCTTACTGTTGCAAAAGTAGTATCATACGGCAAAAACACTTACTGTAACGGCGAAGGTATTGAGCCTGATATTCTTGCAGAAATCGATCCCGATTCAATTCTTGCAACCTCGCTTGAGGGTCTTCAGAATGATTCTCAGCTTCAGGCGGCATACAACGTGCTTTCACAGTAAAACATAAAATCAAAGCGCTGAAGGATTTTGTCCTTCAGCGCTTTTTTATTATTTATTCAAATTGTTTACCAGTTCTCTGTCCGGCGTTACGTAAAGTGTGTTGTATACGTGGTAAATTACTTTGCCGGGCTTGGCTCCCTGCGGCTTTTTCAGGTTTCTTACCTGTGTGTAGTCAACAGGCACACTTGAACTCTGTCTGGCACGGCTGTGGTAGGCGGCAATTATCGCTG
This sequence comes from Acutalibacteraceae bacterium, assembly GCA_045650985.1. Classification (GTDB taxonomy): domain Bacteria; phylum Bacillota; class Clostridia; order Oscillospirales; family Acutalibacteraceae; genus UBA8612. Next base: position 1,620 of record JAZRRT010000098.1, read on the forward strand.
CTTCAATCAGCGTGTTTTCAGGCACTTCGCGACCTTCTGTCACGATTATCGTGTG
>JAZRRT010000099.1:0-12783 GCA_045650985.1 Acutalibacteraceae bacterium
ATATCACACCGTACCGTCAGGGACGTTGATATTTCAGCAGGTATCACACGCTTTGCCGCAGCTCTTGCCAAGAAGGCGCTTCTTGCAAACAGCTGCGGTGCAATGGCGGATAAATTCCTTCTCAGTGATGCGGTCGCATCGGATTTAACAAATCTCGAAGCAAATATCAGCACGCTTTCATCCCGTCCCGCTCTGGCTCTGTGGGTCGGTATGCTCTTCTACACTTTGCAGATTTACCTCGATTTCTCAGCTTATTCCGATATGGCAATAGGTATGGGTCGTATGACAGGTTTCAGATACAAAGAGAATTTTGATTATCCTTACTGTTCAACCTCAATCAGCGAGTTCTGGCGCAGGTGGCATATCTCTCTCGGTTCGTTTTTCCGCGATTACGTCTATATTCCTCTGGGTGGCAACCGTAAGGGTTATGTGCGCACAATACTCAATCTCTTCGTTACGTGGTTTCTTACCGGCTTCTGGCACGGTGCAAGCTGGAACTATATGTTCTGGGGCCTCTACTACTTTGTGTTCATTGCGCTCGAAAAGATTTTCCTCGGCAAGCTGCTTGAAAAATTGCCGCGCGCCGTACGCCACATTTATACGCTTGTAATCGTTTACTTCGGTTGGGTGCTGTTCAAGTTTGAGCGTCTTCCTTTGCTCGGAACGGTGCTGAGCGGTATGTTCCTCGGCAACGGAAACAGCTTTTCCAGCTACGAAGCAGGCATTATGTTAAAGAGTAACATTTTCCTCATTATTTTCTGTATTATTGCCTGTCTGCCTGTTGCCAAGCTTATCAAAGGTATGCTTGTCTACAACTCAAAGCATGGCGGTATCCGCAGTTTTGCCTGCACAACTTTGCGCGTTGTATATCCCTGTGTTATGCTTTTCCTTTCAACGGCATCGCTTGTAGGAAACAGTTATAACCCCTTCCTTTATTTCCAATTCTGACGACTAAAACGGAGAAACTGTAATTTATGAAAAACGAAACTCAAAAAGAACCCAAGAAGAAGTCACCGAAAGGTACGAAAGCTGTAATAATCTGCTTTCTGGTAATGCTTTTTGCAGGCGCCGGCGTGTCGGTGTTTGTTCCGCGCGCAACGGAATCGGAGCTTGAAAAACGCGAGCTTGCAAAATTCCCCAAGTTTACTTTCGCCTCGTTCTTTGACGGAAGCTATTTCAATGATATAAGCATCTGGTATGCGGATTCGTTCCCGGGCAGAGATATGTTTATAGATGCGAATACAAAAATCAAATCTCTTCACGGCTTCGGCGGTGATTCCATAAACAGCCTTGCTGACAGTAATGCCGATGAGATTCCCGATGCAGGTGAAGCTCCTGTTCCCGTTACGCTTCCCGACCTTGAGGAAATTACCGACGCTGAGGAGGAAGAGGATGACGGCGGTGATGCTCTCGTGCAGAATCTCGGCGCTGTGCTTATCGTTGATAAAGCCGCTTATGAATATTATAACTTTTCGCGTTCCGCCGCCGATAAATATGCCTCAACAATCAACCTGGCGACGTCACAGCTTAAGGGTAAGGCAAGAGTGTACGACGTTATCGTGCCCACCAGTACGGATATAACAATGTCACCTTCGGCACGCAAGAGCGTCAATTCAAGCGACCAGAAAAAAGCGATTGACTATATGTATTCCGTTATCTCTGCCGATGCCGTTAAGGTAAGATGCTTTGACGCGATTTATGCTCACAGAGACGAGTATATTTATTTTGCAACCGACCATCACTGGACGGCACGCGGTGCTTACTATGCCTACTGCGAATATGCAAAGGCAGCAGGTCTCACTCCTGCTGCGCTGACAGATTTTGAAGAAAAGAATTTCGGCGAATTTCTCGGCGCATTCTATACCGATACCAACAAAAACCCTGTGCTTGAGAAAAATCCCGATACGGTTTATGCGTATGCTCCCAAAGGTAACGTAAAGTTAACGTTTACGGATAAGAAAGGCAACAAAACCAACTGGAACGTTGTAACCGACGTTTCTTCGTGGAATAAGAATTCCAAGTACAGCACGTTCATCGGCGGTGACAACCCGTATACGCATATTGTCAATCACGATAAAACGGACGGTTCATCCTGCGTTGTTATCAAGGAATCCTTCGGTAATGCGTTTGTTCCTTTCCTGACCGCAAATTACGCCGAGGTGCACGTTATCGATTACCGATACTGGAACGGAAATCTTGCCGATTTTGTAGTTTCAAATTCGGTTGATGACGTAATTTTTGTAAATAATATTTCAGCTACACGTAACAACTCTCTTATCAACAGTCTGGGTAAGATTTTATAAGCAAAATGGCGCAAGCGGATTTTTTGTTCGCTTGCGTTTGTTGTATGAGGTGGATTTATGAGCGCAAAAACCGATATTTTTATCAAAGACAGAGCTGACCCGTACGTAACAAAGGGGAGTGACGGTTGGTTTTATTTTACTGCTTCGTACCCGATGTACGGTGAAAGCGATTCCGAAGGCTATGACCGTGTAATTTTGCGCCGTGCAAAAAACATTGATGCTTTAGCGGATGCCGAAGAAAAGGTGATATGGGACGAAAAAGACAGCGCAACCTCTCACAGGTTTATCTGGGCGCCGGAAATTCACGAAATAGATGGCAGATGGTATGTTTTTTTTGCGGCAAGCGGCAGTGCCGATAACGTCTGGGATATAAATTGTCATTGCATAGCGTGTAAAGGCAATAACCCTTACGAAGATGCGTGGGAGGATAAGGGCAAGTTTACTGCGCCCGATGACTTTTCTTTTACCCGCTTTTCGCTTGATATGACTCATTTCGGGCTTAACGGCAGGCATTACGTTGCGTGGGCACAGCACGGCGGTGATTCAAACGTATATATTGCCCGTGTCGATTCGTCGCAACCGTGGAAGACGGTTTCTCCCGCCGTTCTCCTCACTAAACCCGAATACGATTGGGAGCGGGTTAATATCCCCGTCAATGAAGGGCCTGCTTTTATGTGCAACGGCGGAAAAGTGTTTATGGCTTTTTCGGCTTCAGCAACAGGACCGGAATACTGCATAGGTTTGATGTATGCCGATGAAAATGCGGATTTGACTGATGCGTCCTGTTGGACAAAGCTTGACAGACCTTTGCTCACTTCGCAGGACCTTATCGGCGAATACGGACCCGGACACAACAGCTTTGTAAAGGATGAAAACGGCGAGTGGGTGTTTGTCTACCATTCGCGTGACGAAATCTGCTTCAACGGTAAGTGCGGCTATGCCGACGGTGACCCGCTTTATGACCCGTGCCGAAGCGCAAGAAAACGTAAAGTTCTTTGGGATAAAGACGGTTTCCCGATACTTAACGGATAAAAATAATGCCGACAGCCGTGTAGTGCGGATGTCGGCGTTATTTATTCTACCGTTACGGATTTTGCAAGGTTTCTCGGCTTGTCAACGTCACAGCCTTTAAGCCTTGCCGTGTGGTAGGCGAGAAGCTGAAGCGGTATAATCTGTGTGCTGGCACAGAACAAAGGATGAGGTGCGGGTTTTGAATATACGGCTATGTCGGCTCTTGTTTCGCATGATTCGGTTATTGCCGTGACCCGTGCTCCTCTTGCTGCAACTTCGTCGATGTTACTTTGCAGTTTTGCCTCGAGACCGTTGGGCGAGCACACGGCAAACACCTGTGTTCCTTGCTCGATCAGCGAGATTGTGCCGTGCTTAAGCTCGCCTGCGGCATAAGCCTCGCAGTGTATATAGCTTATCTCTTTGAGCTTGAGTGAAGCTTCTGCCGCCAAGGCGTATCCGATTCCTCTGCCTATGAAATAAGCGCTTTGTGCCTGTGTCAGCTGTTGCGCAATTTTGCGTATTTTTTCTTCGCATTCCAGTGCGTCTTTGATGCTCAGGTGCAGCTTGCCCAGCTTTTCTTCAAGGCATTTCAGGCTTTTTTCGTCTTCCGTCTGCCAGATGCGCGCAAAATGAATTGCCAGCACGTACAGTGCCGCAAGCTGAGCGGAATAAGCCTTTGTTGTTGCAACGGCAATTTCCGTGCCTGCCTTTGTGTGCATAACGAAATCGCTTTCAATGGCAATGCTGCTGTCGGGTACGTTTACTACGGCGATTGTTTTTGCGCCTTTTTCTTTGGCTTGCCTTAGTGCGGCAAGGCTGTCTGCAGTTTCTCCGCTTTGGCTTATTACAATGACGGGAGTGTTGCCGTTTATAAGCGGCTCGGAGTAACGGAATTCCGATGCTGTTTCTACTGCAACGGGAATTTTTGTCAGCTTCTCAATGCAGATTTTGCCGACAAGCCCTGTGTGATATGCCGAGCCGCAGGCAACGATATAAATCCGTTCGGGTTTACCGATTTGCGGCAGATATTTTTCTTTGTCGGTGCCCGAATATGCCTCAACGGTTTTTCTTACCGCCTCAGGCTGTTCGTAAATTTCCTTCAGCATATAGTGTTCGTATCCGTTTTTTTCGTTACAGTGCTGTTCGGCAGAAAAAGGTGCACCGCTTTTTGCTTTTGGGTTAAGATCAAAATCGTAAAAAGCAGCCTGCGTTTTTGTTACGGTTGCTATCTCGTTGTCTTCCATTCTGTAAAGTGTGTCTGCTTTACGGTGTATTGCAGATATATCAGATGCAACAGTTGATTCCGTACCGATTCCTATCAGCAGAGGGCTTGATTTTTTTACGCAAAAAATTGTATCAGGCTCATCTTCGCACAAAATTGCAAGTGCAAATGAGCCTTCGAGCAGTTTCGCTGTGTTTGCAATCGCTTCAAGGCAGTTGCCGCCGTAATGTCGGTTTATCAGGTGAACAATGACTTCAGTGTCCGTGTCACTTCTGAAGTTGCAAAGTCTCAGATACTTTTCTTTCAGTTGTATGTGGTTTTCTATTATCCCGTTGTGCACAAGCGTAAATTTTCCGCTTTTGTGCGGATGAGCGTTGTTGTCGTTTGCCGCACCGTGTGTTGCCCATCTTGTGTGCCCGATGCCGATGTTGCCGCAAATATCTTCGCGTTTTTTTACGGCAGAAGCGAGTGTGTCAATTCTGCCCTTTTTCTTTTCAATAAAGGTATCGTTTTTGTTATATACCGCAATTCCTGCCGAGTCATAGCCTCTGTATTCAAGTTTTCTTAATCCGTCCAGCAGAAACGGAACGGCATTTACTGAACCGTTGAATCCTATAATTCCGCACATAAAAAATCACCTCGCCAAATAGTATGCACGGTTTTTGCCAATATTTCATAAGGTGAGGTGAGGATGATTATATTTCCGGTTATTTCTGCATATAATTGAATGTTTGATTTTGTTACTTATAAATTGATGGAGATAGAATTATGCAGAAAAACATTCAGGTTTTTGATTATGCACAGCTTCGCAGAACGGTTTATGAATATAAAGGGAAATATCCGTTTGCAGGTTATTGCGTGTGCGCAAGAAGTTGGAGCGGAAGAGCTATTTTTGCACTTTCTCTCGGCACACGGCAGTCTCCTGCCGTGATTGTTGCAGGCATAAAGGGCGGCGAAGTTACAAGCACAAGAGTATTGCTTCGTCTTTTTGAGCGGCTTTGTCAATGCGCCGAGGATAAAAAAGAAATTGCGGGCATCAGAATCAGCGAGGTGTTTAAAGAAAAAGGTGTTGTAATTGTGCCGTGTGTCAATCCCGACGGAATGGAAATTTCGCTTTGCGGTGCTGTTGCGGCGGGCAGCTATGCAGGGCTTGTCGAGCGAGTTTGCAGCGATACTTCGCAGTGGCGCGCAAACGCAAGGGGAGTTGACCTGAATCTCAATTTTTCAAGCGGTTTTGCCTGCTCCAAAAAAGCTGCCGAATGTTGCGGATACACTGCGCCGGGTCCGTATTTTTATGCGGGTAAGGTGCCTGAAAGCGAACCTGAAACAAGGGCAATTTCAAGGCTTTGCAGATCGCGTGACGTGCGACATACGCTTACGCTTGAAAGCGGAGCGGGCTATATCTATGCGCCTGCGTGCGAGGAAGGTGCGGAGCGAGCCGAGATGATGACTCGCATACTCGAGCTTTCTTCAGGCGTAAAGCGGCTTAAAGAGCAGCCGGGTCCGCTTGTCAGACACGGTTTTGCCGATTGGTTCGTCGAAAAATACAAAAAACCATCGTTTGTGCTAAATGCTGATGGATCAGTGCAGGAGCTTTACTCGAAGCTTGAAGAGATGTTGGTTTTGTCAATTATTATGTGAGTTTTATGTGTAAGATGACGAATGGTATAATTTGCTCTCCGTGATTTTGCACAATGCAGGCGCAGACATTTTGTCAAATAGGCATTACACCGTAAAAAACGGTAACAGTAAGGTAAACGTTTTCGTTACTTTAGACAAACTTTAGCGGTTTACAGCAGTTGAGCGTCTTTTGGCTTGATTTTCCTTCTAATACTTGTTATAATATAGCTACTTACAAGGGGGGAGAGCGTCAGCTCACCTCCGACGAGTAAAATTCACGAAAGGAGAACCCCCGCATGAAAATTATTTCACTGATTTTGGCATTCATCATGTCTTTGTTCGGCTTTACTCCCGCTCTCGAGCCTGTTGAAGCTTATACACAGGCTGAGTGGTATGCACTTGTTGCTGATGAGTTCAACCTCACATACAAGCTTGATGATGACCACAATTATGACATTGCTGAAGATGATGATTACTATGACGTTATCCAGGCTTGTTATGATTGGGAAGTACTTGTTGGCGAGTACGATGCTGACGCAGACATAACAAACGTTCTTGTTGCTGAGTCACTCGTAAAAGCAGCAGGTCTTGAAGGTGCAGGTGATGAGCTTGATATCGCTGTTGAATTCGGTATCGTTACTTTCACCATAACCATCTTCGGAAACAAGAAGGAAGCAGTCATCTCCAAGACAGATGCTAACACAGCTCTCAAGGCAGCAGGACACGCTTACCTCAACAACCTCACAGATGTCGAGAACGGCGGCGATCTTACAACAGACAACGGCACAGAGCTTGCTCTTAACAGCCTTGCACTTGTTGAGAACGCAAACGGTCTCACACTCCAGACAGCTGACGGCGAAGTTATCGATGAAGATGAAATCGCATACCTCGATTACGAAGGCAAGGTTAACCCCTTTGAGCAGCCCGAAATCGCAGGCATCAATCAGCAGTCAATCCTCGAGAAAATCGATGTCAGCTTCTCAGTAGGCGATCTCGATGTTTCTGCAGCCGTTAAGGACGGCGGCTTTGATGTTTCTCTTGGCGGCCCCGTTAACGGCGTATACGTTAAGAAGGCATACGAAGTCCGTAACTTCGACCTTTACACAAAATTCGAAGGCAGACTTGACGAAACAGAAATCACAAAGTCCTATGTTTTCCTCGATTACGATCTTAAGGATTCAACAGAAATCTCCGGTTCTTACGATTGGTCTCTTGATGAAATCGAGACTCCCGAAGGTACCAACGACGTTGACTTCTTCACACGTGTAACCGAGAACATGGAATTTGTTAAGGGCGCAGACAGCGAAATCACTGTTTTCGCAGTTGATGTTGCTATTCCCAACTGCCCTGCAATCACTATCGGTATCACAGCTAAGCTCGTTATCTCCTTCGACGGCAGAGTTGAGCTTATCGTTACATCCAGAGAGTCAAAGGGTGTTGAAATTTCTGACAACAGAGTCAGAGTTATCAGCGAATCCGTAGCTATGGATTCTTCCCTTGAGATGGAGGCTCGCGTTGAGGCAGTTCTCGGTCTCTATGTTGATATCTCTATTGTAAGCATCGTTCTTGTTGACGCAGGTATCGAGGTTGGTCTTGGTGTTCACGTTACTGTTTACATGACAGGCGGCGCTGATAACTATCACCTTGACATTCCTTACGATTTCTTGTTCGATATGAACTTTACAGTCCCGAATGCTGAGAATATGACGTTCAAGGCTAATGTTAAGGTTTACGGTATCGTAACTATCTCCGTAGGTGAGAATTCCGATATCCTCGAACCCCTTGGACTTTGCGAGACTTGGAGTATTTGTAATGAGGAGAATGCAACATTCTTCGACAAGACATTTGAACTCAACTCCGAATCAATCTAAGTGTGACTGAATAACGCAGAACCCCTCGGGTGTTATACCTGAGGGGTTCTCTTTTTTGTCGCGCTTTGTCGTACTGCCTAAATCGCTCGGATATAATATATAATACTTAATAACATTACTTATGTATCGGCATAAAAACAGGCACATCACGTGTGTGATGTGCCTGTTGATTGTTTGCGTTTATCAGAATCCGCCACCGGTTGTTATAACGTAACCGACCGAGCCGTGACCGCTCTTGATTGTAACTTCAATGGGGAGTCTGTTATTTTTAATATAGAGGTTTGTGAGGTTTACCATTACGTCGTAGCTCCACGTACCTTTTTCAATAACACCTTTGTCGTTGATTTTTACCTTAAGTGTGGGGTTGGCGTAGCGCATTTTGAGGTTGGAGTTTTCGAAATCGATTGTGAACATCGGAAGCTCTGCCGCAACAACTGAAATGTCTCCGACTACTGTGATTGCGTGTCCTACCGTGCCTTCTTTGGCTTGACCGTGAATTCCGTCAACCTGCTCAATCATTGTCATTTCAATAACCGTATATCCGCCGCTTTTGTATGCCTTTGCGGTTTTTATATCGGAGGCTGTGAGCTTTTCGTAACCGCCCGTAATACCTTCAAACTCTGTTGAGTTCTCTTCAAGTGACGATTTGAACAGCGGCGTTGCCATTTCAACAAACGTGCCGATGATTCCGTCACCGTCGTTAACCACAAGCTCAGTCATCGTCATTGTCTGCTTCGATTTTGCTGACTTTGAATTGGCTGCTGCCTTTTTGTAGAAGTCGACAATTTGCTCCTTAGTCCATTTGCTCGGGTCAGGAGAACGTGTCGTCTCAACGTCTGTGGTTGAATCTTCGCTTGTTTCGTCCTTGGTGGTTGTGCTTTCTGTTGCCGTTTCGGATGCAGGAGGGTTAGTAGTCTGGGCATTGCTTTCGGACGTCGGATTATTACTTGGCGTTTCCGATTTGTCGCAGGCTGTAACTGTCAGAAGCATCGTTAATGCAACAATAATTGCTAATAACTTTTTCATAACAGGCCTTCTTTCTTTTGCTTAACTCTATTCTACACCAAAACTCGAAAACTGTCAATGAAATTAAAATAACGGTGTGTTACAGGTTTGTAAAGTGTTGACATATTTTAGCCTTTGTGATAAAATTAAAAAAAATTCAGAAAGGAAGTAAAGCTATGAGCAATCGTACACTCTTCGGCATCATGTGCATTCTTTTTAATTCATATGGTGTACCGTGCTTCATGCAGGGTGAGACAAAGACCGGTATCCTTCGTATCGTTCTTGGTTTTGTTACCTGCGGTGTCCTTGGCATCTACAACATGATTATGGGCATCATTATGGGCATCGAGATTCTCAAGATGACAGATGACGAGTTCGAAGCAAGAAAAGGTACTTTTACAAAGGGTATTCCTGCATAAGAAAATCGTTAGAGAATTAAAGCAAACCGGTTTATTCCGGTTTGTTTTTTTATAGTTAAAAACCTTCTTGGGGTGTAGCGCAAATGACGAAAAAAAAAGAAAAGATAATCGGTCTTGCCATATTGGTAGTCTGCCTTGTTGCATATTGGTGGTTGCCGATTGGTTGTCCTATGATGATGATATTTAAAATTCCGTGTCCCGGTTGCGGTATGATGCGTGCGTGCAACCTGTTTTTGCACGGCGATTTTGTCGGTGCATTCACAATGCATCCGATGCTCTGGTCAACTCCATTACTGTTGTTGTACTTCCTCAAGGATGGCAAGCTTTTCAAAAACAAGTGGATAAATAACGGTCTGCTTATATTTATCGGTCTCGGATTTTTGGCTAATTGGATATATCAGCTCGTTGTTTTGTTTGCATAATTACAAATAAAAAACCATCGTCAGGCTGTTGCCCGCGATGGTTTTTGTTATTATTACCATTTTGTAACAGGTAAGTTGTTGCCGTCAACCATTGTACCTTTTGCAGTACGGATGATATCTTTGATTCCGCCGATAGCAGGAATTAGTAACAGGGGAATGGCTACAAGCAAAAGCGGCCAGAAAAAGTAACCGATTATTTCGAATATGTAACCCAAAATTGCCATAATAAGTCTTGAAGCACCGCCTTTTGCGCCTAAGTAAAAACGATTGATACCGAACGAGCCCACGAAGATTGCAAGAAGAAGGGCAGCAGTTCTGCTCTTAGGTGAAACATTGTCATTCAGAGTGTCAGATACAGCGATTGGGTCAGCGTATATGATTTCGGGTGTGCTGACGGGTTCGGGTTCGTTCTGCACGGGTGAACCGCATTGTGCGCAAAAAGCTGAGTTTTCTTCTAATTTTGTGCCGCATACATTACAAAACATAACAATATATCTCCTTTTCGGTAAGATGATTTTATAATATCAAACAGATAATAATTAGTCAATAAAAATTTTTATGTGCAGATAATTCGGGCGATGTGCAAAAGAGAGCTTACTTAATCGAGTAAAGCGTCAGAATTGCGCAGCGAAGTATCATGCCGTCGCACCATAAAAATATGCGTCAGCAAGGAAAAATTAACCCTGAAACAGACCGTTAGAAACAGGTTGTTTGGGCGGTTGCATTTATAGTTGAAATTTTCAAGCGACGCTTGAGAAGCATTCAAGCGATGGTTTATTGTTTTTTGCATTCGGCTGCGTTATCATATATACATATCGGTCAACAATTTAAACCAGAGGTGATAAGCAAATGACTGTTTATTTAAGTGAAAATATCAAAAAGCTGAGGCTTGAAAGAGGGCTTACTCAAGAAACCCTCTCAGAGTTTTTGGGGGTTACTTCTCAAAGTGTCAGTAATTGGGAACGCGGCGAAAGCTACCCTGATATAACAATGCTTCCTGAAATTGCAGGTTTCTTCAGGGTAAGCGTTGATGAGTTGCTCGGCGTCAACAGAGCAGAGGATGAAGAAGAAATCGTCAAAGAGCTTGAGTCTTATGATAATATCAGAGATGAAAAATTAAAATTGGAAATAATCAACAGGCTTAAAGAAAAGTTTCCCAACGATTTTCGTGTTATTCTGAGATATATGTTTTGCCTTGTTCATTTCAAGGAAAACACACCCGAAAACGTTGCAAAAATAATAGCAATATATGAAAATATCAAACAAAACTGCAATAATGACAAAATACGCATTTCCGCCAAAAGACATATTATCGAACTCTACAAAGGTCTTTCAGAAAAGGAAGGCAGCGGCATAACATTTGAAGACTGTGAAAAAATCATAAAAGAAATGCCGATGATGAGAGACGGGCAGGAAATGTTTTGCTTTTATTATCCCCAAAACTATCCGAATAGCGATGAGATAATAATGAACACTATCGAAGAACAGCTTCTGTTACTCAATACAGTTTATTCTCATTATTTTCATTACAACGGCTTTTTTTATGACAGAAACTTCTCGGACGAATGGGTGCTTTCAGCTTTCAAAACAGAACTCGACTTTTTAAATTTTGTGTACGATGATGGCCATTACGGCAAAATGTGGCGAACGGTAATTTATAATTACGGACATTTAGGTGTAAGATACTTCAAGCTTGGTGATACTGCCAATGCGTTGGAGAGCTTCAGGAAAATGTGCGAGTTGGCAATCAGATTCGATAATCTGGAGAGAATAACAACCATGCACTCTGTAATGTTTGAAGGCAATAAATTTGATAAACATACGTTAGGCACTAATTATGTCGCTAAAACGCAGATAAAAGAGCTTTTAACTGAAACGTATCCGTTGTCAGATGAATTCAGGGGTACCGATGAATTTAAGGAGCTCATTTCCGTCCTTGAATAATAGTTATCAAGCACTTTAATAAAAGAATATGACAAAAACAAAAAAGCCGCAAACCCTTGATAAACCAAGGAGTTTACGGCTTTTTTTAATTGCGAAAGAGCGACTAAAAGTAGTATAAATAGGGGTAAGAAAGACTAAAAGTAGTATTATCTATACCGGGAGCAAAACGAAGACAGGTTGCCAATAAACTTCGGCAGATATGTTTGGTCAATGCAATTTTCAAAAGATAACTCCTGGTGAAAGCCGCATCGGCCGTTTGAACTCAACTTGCCTCTGATGTTAATATGTCCGGAGCGATCTGCACTCAATTCAATATATTGCTGCTCTCCATATGGTTCTTGAATAACAGCTGTGCCATTTAATGTTGTATATAGGGAAGATAAGGCGTCGACAAAAACCACAAACGACTTTATATCTATATCCATATCTGTATTAGCGGAAAAATTGTCACTAATAACAGAAATGGTAAGAATTGTATTGGATGAATACGAAACATCGGACTCAAAAACTTTCAACAGAAAGCAAAGATAAAAACCTTCGCTCTTAATAACATATTCCTTCATTTAGTGTTCTCCTTTGCAGTTCGGCAGGATGAAATTAGCAGCCTACGAATATTGCCACACAGTTTTTCTGTGTATTGATAAGTCTCAATGTTTATTCTCTTGGTTTCATACATCAGCTTTAACCAATAACTCGTTTCGTTAGATTCTTTCAAAGCTATTTCCAGCTTTGCAATAAAGTCCTTCTTGCTTTGTGCGTACTGTGGTTCATGAATATTGGCGCCAACTGATGTGCCTGCTCGTGCGAGTTGATCGGTCATATAAGAACTTTTTGGCGCAGTTACACCGTCAACAAGATTCACAATAGCAACTGCAAACACAAAAGACAAGTCAAGCAATTTGTTTTCGGACATAAAAGCACCTTCCTTCATAGACAGTATATTATGAATAGTTACGCTTTTCAATG
>JAZRRT010000100.1:0-12799 GCA_045650985.1 Acutalibacteraceae bacterium
TGACCTGTCATTTCGTCACTTGAAGTTTCGCCGAGCCACTCGCAATCGGGATTGTCCTCGCAAACGTGCCATTCTTCACGGTTTTCCGTGCCGAAGTTCTCTTCGTGTGAATATCTTGTAGCTCTTGCTGTGAATCCCGGTTTGCCTGTGATTTCGGTGAGCTTAATCATAGCTTCAACTGCTCTCTTGGCATTTGCTTTTGCCGCTTCATCTCCCGTAACGGCATAGCGGAAGCACTGACTTGCGCAGTACAGGCCGGTGAAAAGGCCGTCGTTATCTGAGTTGGGAAGCCAGCCGGATTCAATATCGCCGTATTTGCGAAGTTCGCGAGTTACCTGATAACCTTCGTTTCTCATAAAATATTTGACTGCCATCTTGTCGTAATGAGTAGCTTTTTCTTCGAGAGTCATAAACTTTGACGTGATAAGGCTGATTCCTCTGGGAGTTACGGCGGCAATTGTTCCGTTTTCTGATACGGCAATTTTTGTAACTGTGGGATGCATAAGCCATGCACCGTATGAGAAGTAAGAAATTTTGCCTTCAATAAGTGAGATTACACCTGTGTTTGTAGCAAAATACTTTTTGCCGTCAGCAGTGAAATACATATCGTTGAACGAGCCGTCGGGAACAGAGTAGAAATCATTGCTGTTAAACCAATAGTTTCTGCCGTCATAGATATTAAGACCGTTGTCAGAGCCTACCCAGAGGTGACCGAGACCGTCGAGTGCGATGCAGTTGATTTCTTTGCTGAGCACGCCTGACATATCGGGTGTCATTTCTGCCCAATGGCGGCGTATGCCCTTCATTGAAAGAAGGCCTTCCTCTTTACAGCCTATATAGACTGTTTCGGCATATCTCGAAACGTTGTCTCGCGCTGCAAGGCAAACCGTGTCTTCGGGAACGTTTACAATGTGCTTGAATTCCTTGCCATCCATAAGATAAAGGCTCTTTTCAGTTATGAGCCAGAGTGAGCCGTCAAGAGCAACCGAAATATCAACAACAGGAGCATCAAAATCGGCAATTTTCTTAAGTTTACCGTTTTTAAGTTCTGCGAGTGAGCTGCTTGTGCAAGCAAAAAGTCTGCCGTTTCTTGAGAAAATGTTGCTGATGTTTGCTGCGATTTTTTTTGCTTTGCCGTCTTTGACCTCAACGAGGCAGTCGGGCTGAGTTATGTAGAGAGTTTCGCCGTCAAACGCAACGGACGTTACGTTTTCAGGGTCGATTCCGTGTTCAGCGGTGAGGAAAATTTTGTCATACTGTCTGAATTCGCCGAAGTAGATTGCTGGTTTTTTCATATCAGTTCTCCTGTGATTGTATTTGTTTTGAATTATACTTTAATTTGCTTTACTATGTCAACCGATTTATATATCTTCTGTTGTTATTCTTTCAATTTCAATTGACTCTGTGCGGATATTGTCCGGGTGGTTTTCATCGAGAATAATCAGCCTTCCGCCTCTTTCTTTACCGTAAGTGAAATATCCTGCACCGAGGGTCTGATATATGTCAATGCCATCAATTTTAATATGAAAATCATTGATATGGTCGTGGCCGAAAAACGCGGCTTTGATATCACCTGTTTTTTTCCAGCTTTCAAGTTGGTTGCGATGGTCAGCTTCGGTGTTGGGAGGGCAGGGGACTTCTCTGATTCTGCCGTCGATAATTTCGTGACCGAACTTATAGTAGTTGCCGTCACGTTCAAATGTAAATTCATCTTCTGCCGTAACTGTCGCAAAACCGTCAAGCTCTTGCTGTATCGGTATATGTTGGAAAAGTATTGCAGGCAGCGGTTTGTCTCCGTTAGCCTTTCTGAGTTCTGCTGCTTTGGATTCATACCACTCAATCTGATCATTGTGTACGCAGTCGTAACGGAGTTCGCCGTTTTCAATTCTCTGATAATCGTTCGAGTCTATAAGCCAGATTGCGAATGCATCTTTTTTACCGTCGCTGCTTTTGATTGTTACGCAACAGTTGCCGCATCCGTAAACATCTGCATCATTCAGATTAGAGCGGCAGTTTGCGTATTCCATATACTGCATCATCTGAAACTCTGTGTGGTAGCCCTCTTCACCGTCGTGGTTTCCGAAAACTATACAAAGCGGAATGTTCCTTTTTCTGATCGGTTCGGTAATTTTCTGTATTGTACTTTGTACGTAGTTATAGGTGAATTCTTCCCAGTATCCGCTGATGTTGTCTCCGCCGAAAACAACAAGGTCGGGGGTGGTTTGCTCAACAAGTTTTTCGATAACGTTCAGCGTTTCAATGTCGCAACTTTCCGGAATTTTCCTGTTTTCGTCATCGTCCATAATCGGCTCAACATCGTGGATATCCGTGATATGTAATACCTTGAATAAACCGTCTTTGCCGAACTTCAGCGGTTCGGGTTTTTCTCTGTAAAATTTGCCGGAACTGAATTTGTGAGGGTATCCCATCGCATTAACACACGGCATTGTAAGTCCTGCTAAAAACATTCTGAATATTTTATTCATAGTTAATCTCCGTTCAGTTGTTATTCGGGTTGAATATGCTCAGATCAATGTTATCTGCCACAAGTCTGCCTCCCGCTTTGTTCGGGTGGAGCTTATCTTTTCCGAGATATTCAAGCTTTGAACAACCGGGTTTATCTGGGTTTACAGTCAGACTTGCCTGATCGTATACGGCATAAAACAGCTTTTTGTTATCGGACAGCATTTGATTAAACTGAGCCGTAAGCTCTTCTTTTTCAGGTTTTGAATCTAAACATTCACCGAAATTCATAACGTTGAAAACAACAGTCTTTATACCTTTATTTTCAAGCTTTTCAGTAATCTCCGCAACTTTGTCGAAAACCTGTTTTGCAGTCGGTTTTTCGGATTTCGGAGCTGAAATTGTTCCATACTGAAGAAAATCGTTTGTTCCGAGCGCAAAAATTACATATTCGCAGTCGTCATAATTAAGTACGTCACGTTCGAGACGGTTAATTGCGCTTATTCCGAATAGGCCTTTGCAGATGAATCTTCTGCTGAAATCAAGTCGTATTCTGTTGCCCATAATCGATTTATTGATAACTGAATACCTGCCGGGGTATTGCTCCGTAATACGTTTTGCAAACGCATTTGTCCAATATCCTTGCTGGCTTATGGAATCACCGAATACGATAATTGAGGAGGCGTTTTCATCGTTAAGAAACTGTATTGATTGGAAAAGGGGAATTGGTTTGTGAAAATACATACCAAGTACCTTTGATGCAACTTCGCGTACGGAATCGCGCGTTCTTCTTTGGTTTTTGAGAAAGTTGTTGTGTGTTTTATTGCCTTTTGCGGTTATCAGTTCAACATTATCTATAAGGTTACCGCTGCGCAACGCGCCTTTTTCAACGTAAATGCTGATGCTGAGATAATCTCCGGTCATTATGTTTAGTGCAGCTTCATCGGTTGTTACGATTTCACCCGCTTTTATGCGGAATGCAGTTTTGCCTTTAACCGATATTCTGTGGAGATTATCGGTTGCAATGCCGTCTTTTGAGCACTTTGTTATTGTGATTTCACCGATATAAACGTCATTTTTTGCGTGCTCATTAGATAGTTCCATTTTGATTTTTTTGCCTGAAACATCAGCTCGCAAAATCATTCGGTAAGTCTTTTTAGAGGATGGATAGTAGAAAAAAGAAAGAGCTGAATGGGCTTGTCCCCATGCCTGTATCCATTTTTCAGACATTATAAATCCCTCCGATAACTTTTTCTTAAGTATATCACAATGCATATTTAATATCAATTAATAAAATGATTGTCGCGTATGTATCTTTCCGAAAAACCGCTTTATGTTTATTATAATCGGTGAAAACAATTATTTGTGTTGACTTTTAGCATTAAGAAAGAATATAATAATCAACAGCAGTATGCGAAAATACCTACGCAAAAATAAAATCAGATTTTTCGGATTGGTGACCGGTTATGAGAAACAAAGATGTATTTATCAGCTACAAAAGCGAAGAAGTCAAGGAAGCCGAATGGCTCAGGTCAAAACTTGAAAAAAGCGGTATTTCTTGCTGGATGGCACCTTCTTCACTTTCGGATGCCTCTGCATATTCATCAGAGGTAACAACTGCCATCAAAAACTGTAAGGCTCTTGTTTTCGTTATGTCTGAAAAATCGCAGACATCCAAGTGGACTCTTCGTGAACTTGATTATGCGGTTAATGAGGATAAGGCAGTCTATCAGTACAAAATTGAAAAATGCGAACTTAAAGACGAATACAGGTTCTATCTTTCAAGCACCAAGAGTTTTGCGGCTTATGAAAACAAAGATTCTGCGGTTAACAAGCTGATTCACGAAATCAAAGAAAAGTTTTCGCTGAACAATGACGATGAGCCGTTCGTTATCCCCGGCATCTCCGATGCAGGCAATCAAGATGAGAAAAAATCGGAACCGCTTGACATAAAGAAAGATTCAGACAGAACTTCGTTACAGTTTGATATTCCGGAAATTCTCAGAGAAAAGGAATTGCCCAAAAAGAAAAAGAGCAAATCTAAAATTGTCTGGAGTGTTCTGGCAGGTGCTTTTGCGCTTTTGGTTTTGTCCAGCATTATTTTTTCTCGTTTGAATGAGGTTAAAATTGCAGGTACGGTGTACGATAAAGATGACAGTACGGTTTACGTCAGAGACTATGAGGTTACACCCGAAGATATAGAAGCAATTCAAAAGCTTGAAAACGTAACGTTTATTCAGTTTACCGACTGCTCATTCCCCACAGAAGATCTTAGCTGGATTCCCGAGTCTGTCGATACACTTATGCTCAACAATTGTAACCTTAATAATAAGCATATTGAAAGCATAGATTTTGAGTCGCTCGCATTGACTTCCGTTAATATTGATGACAATAAGAATATTACTGATTTGAGCGAATTGTCTGTTTTGGGCAGCTCTGCAACATCACTTTCTTTTTCCGGTTGCTCGGTAAGTGATATTTCTTTTGTTTCTGAGCTGAACAAGCTGAAATCTGTTTATTTCGATTCAAACAATGTTGAAGATATTTCAGCGTTGTCTGGTTGCACCGGACTTCAGATAATCAGCATAAATTCCAATAACATTAAGTCACTTGCTCCGTTAGGAAAATGTACCGCACTCACTGAGGTATATGCTAATTCAAACAAAATCACAAGCCTCAACGGCTTACAGTCCGCAACCAGATTAAAAACGCTTGAAATTGACAATAACTCTGTTACCGATTTCAGTGCGTTGAAATCCTCTTCTTATATTTCCAAACTCTCTGTAAAATCAAATTCAACAGAAACACCCATTGATCTCAGTTTTGTTTCGTCATTTGCAAAAACACTCACAGAGCTTTATATTGACGGCAATGCGATTAAGGATTATTCGCCGATCGGTGAATGTATAAAGCTTAAGAAACTTACTCTTAACAACTGTAAAAACGTCAAGTCTTTTGATTTCCTCAAGAGCTGTATAAAGCTTACGCATTTGTATGCATCCGGTTGTGACATTGAATCTCTTTCCGGACTTGAAAATCTTACAAAAATCTACTATCTTGATGTTTCATCAAATAAGTTGACCTCCGTTGAGTCACTTCCGTCCTTTAACAGCTCGGCTTATCTTGATATCAGCAATAACAATATAAGCTCAATCGTGATGCCGAAGTGCAGATTAAGGTCATTTATCCTTTACGGAAACCCCGTTACTCAGTTTGATTTCAGCAGTGTATCGGGTAATTCAATTGCTATCGGCTATTATCCCGAATATAATTACGGTTTGCTCCTCGGCAGTTTCAGCGAATATTATATTATCGATTGTCCGGCTGAAGCTCAGGTAAATGTTACTTCAAAGGTACCGAAAGCTGTGTTTATGACAGCTGCAGAGTACGTTGAGTTAAGGTCAGAGTAATTTAATTGAAAGCGTTAGCGGTTTTCCGTAAAGAAGTTAAACGTTTTTTCTTCTTTTCAGTTAATAAACTATATAAAAAACTCCGTAATACGTCAGGTATTACGGAGTTTTTTATTTATTTTGCGGTGTTATCGGTTTGCGGATTAGCTGCAATGCTGCCGTCGTTTGTAACGGTTATTGTTTCAATTGTCGATGCGTTTGAATATCCGTTAATGATTCCTGCAACTGTTTTTTGTTTTCTGAGTATTAACAATACAAGTACAAGAGCGATGATTGTGACGCCTGTGACAGCACAACCGATTATCAGACCTCTTGGCATATACTTCATCTCGATGTTATGGTTGCCTGCCTCAAGGTAGAATCCGATAAAGCCGTTGCCGATTTTGCATTCCTGCATCTCTTCGGTGCTTATGCGCACGCCGTCTACGTAAATCTGCCAGCTTTCGTCATAGGGGATTGAGGTGTAGAAAAGACAATCTTCTTTTGCGTTGACAGTACCTTTTATTTTGGTTTCTTCAAATGATTCAATCTGAAGCTCGCCCTGTTTAAGGATATTGTAGCCTTTGACAAACTTTTCGTAATCAAGTGCGTTCATGAAAACGTCAATATAGCCTTCGTTGCCGGAAGCAATCGGAACGTCAACGTAAATTGTTTCGCCTGCTTTGACAAAGCCTATATCTACAAGGTGCCCTGAATCAAAATTGTGGTCGTAAACTGTTTCACCATAAGAAACGGTTACGTTTTCAACGCTGTCGGATTCGATGAAAAGGTAGTAGTTTTTGCTTTCTGTAACGGTATACTCAAGCGTAAAGCTTGCATCAGAATCGTTGATCCTGCGCGAGAAATACAAATCGCCTGTTTCGTATCCCGGGAAGAAATCGTTAACGTTGTTATAAACAACCGAATCAATGCTTACGGGAGTGAAAACGTTTTCTATGCCGGTTGCTCGTTCAAAGTAATCATTCTGTACCAGGAAAGGATTAGAGTCGGAATATAACCATCCGAGAAGCGAATTGTTTACGCAGTAGCCGATATTCAGATAATAATTGTTTTCATAGGTTTTGAATTTGCTGATTTGGTTGTGCTTCTTATAAAGGGACTCGGGAGGAGTCGGTGTGGAGGAAGTGTTGTCTACAATGTATTTCAGAGATGTCATCATATTGAAAACGGGTGTCTGGAAACCATTGTAGGTGTAGCTGTTGATGAAATTACCGTCAACACCGAGATAGTTTATAAGATTTGAAGTGCTCTCATAAGCCATTGATGAGAATACGGATACGCCGTTGTAATCGTACCAGCAGGGATCCATTCTGGTTCGAAGGTCGGTAAGCTCCATGCGGTAGAACTGACCGTTTTCCTTCTCGTCAAGACCTCTTTTTACTGCTACGAATTTATCATAATCATTTGTATAGTTGGTTTTGGGCTGTTGCATAACGTAGTGCGAGGTATTGCCTATTGCTGCTTCCGATACAACACAACAGAAAAGCAGAAGAGCAAGAGCACTGGCCTGATATTTGCCGCTGTTCATCAGAATGGTAACAAGAGTATACAGCACGACAAATATAACAGAGATGATAATCGTTTCATCAGAAACGTTTTTTGAGCCGAGTTCCTGCGTAATGATAATAAATGCAAGAGAAGCAATGCCCGTAGTGAGCAGAATTTTGGGATTATAGTCCTCGATATGTGAAAGAGCCTTGAAAGCCATTACGAGAAGTACGAACGAGTAGATGTAAGACAATCTGTAAGGCAGGTCGTTCGGAGAATGGAAACCGTGCCAGATAAAGTTGATTATATTGAAGTTGAAGCTGATGAAAAGCAAAGCCAGAATGATAACGTAGCTTGCTTTTTCACGTTTTTCGTAATGCTTGGAGTAAAGGAAGAGGGGGGCAAGCATTGCTGAAATTATACCGCAATATACGTTGGGAAGAACGTCAACACCGCTGCTGCGTATCGTCGGGTCAACAGAGTTGAGATGATTTGCGATAAAGTCAAATATTTTAAAAGTAATCTTAAGCTCGCTCGGGAAAGTGTCTGATGTCGCGGAAGAGTTCTGAAGAATAATGCCAACTGGCAGCAACAGTGCTGCGGCAATACCTGCGGCTGCGACAGATGAAACTGCAAACCTAAGACCTGAATTGAAAAAGCGTGAATTTCTCAGAGTGAAGAGTAAGCCGTTTTTAGAACCTTTTTTCTTGACGGAATTACCGTTTTCATCAACAAATTTTGTTATCTTGAATCGGTCAGTGATTGAGTAGTGTGCAAAATAGAAAGCAATAAAGTAAATAACCGAGAATATGCACACGATATAAGCCATATAGTAATTGCTTATCATAACAACCGCAAGCGAGAACAGATAGAGCTTGAATTTGCCGTTTTTTATAATCTGTTCAATGCCGAGCATTACGAGCGGGAAAAGTGCCATCGCATCAATCCACATAATGTTCCAGTAGTATGCGATGAAGAAACCGCAGAAAGAATACAGCACACCAAAGGCAGAAATCAGGAAACCGTCTTTGTCTGTGGATTTTCTGAGATAGTATGAGAAAAATGCACTGGCAAAAGCAGATTTAAGCAGAATCATGATTGCGATTGCTTCAGGCATATTCTTATGGCCGCATATCAGCATTACAACAGCAAGCGGGCTCGAAAGGTAATTGCCGAAATTGCCGAGAAAACCAGAGCCAAGACCTGAATTCCAGGAATAAAGCAGACTTTCGCCCGATGTAATTCTGTCATACAACTCTGCAAAAAGCGGGCCGTACTGATGATAAAGATCCATTCGCAGAACGGTAGAATCGCCAAACGGGATTACGTCAAAACAATAAAAGACGATAATCATAATAAAAGCTGATGCAACAAATGCAAGTAAAGAATATCTGTTGCGCAATCCGGTCTGAACAAGTTTATTTTCTTTCAGTTTCACTTCCTTATAACACTCCTTCGCATTAATGGCAATATTTTACCACATAAACAGATTCTTTTCAATATATTTATAAGATTATATTGCGCACTTGAAATGCGGTTATTCACCTTAAACTTGTTCTATTTTCGGACAAGAGTACATAGAATGTGTTAACTGCAAGAAAGGAAAAAGACAATGAATGATCTGATAAGACGTTTTGACAGTGCCGCAAGGTGCACGGGCGCGCATATAAGGAGAGCCTTGCTGAATCTTCCTGAAAATATCAAAGAAAACACCTGTGAGATAAGATTGCGGTGCGGCAGACCGCTAATGCTGAACGGTTTGTACGGTGAGGTGTTCGTTACTTCGTGCGGCAGAGAGAGCTATATTGTAACACCGTCTGTTATGAGAGTGGCTATTTCAGATGTTGAAGAATGCTTTAAAATTGTTTGCGGTTATTCCGTACATACACACCAAAACAGCATTTGCAGCGGATACGTTACGGTTGCGGGCGGTCACCGCGCAGGTATTGTCGGCACGGCAGTTGCATCAGGCGGTGATATAACTGCGGTAAGGGATGTATCATCTATAAACATAAGAATTGCCAAAGAGTTTAAGGGCATAGCCGAAAATTTGCACGGGCGCATAAAAGAGAACGGTTGGAAAAGTGTAATCATTGCAGGACCTCCTTCGAGCGGTAAAACAACAATTTTGCGTGATCTTTCTAGAATTCTTTCAAGCGAAAGCGGAGGATATATGAAGACCGTAATTATAGACGAACGTGAAGAAATTGCGGCTTGTTGTAACGGAATACCGCAGAATGATGTAGGTATCAGCAGTGACGTTTTGTCAGGTTATGCAAAAGGTGAGGGGATTATGATTGCCCTCAGGTCGCTTTCTCCCGAAAATATTGTTCTTGATGAGGTCGGTACAGAAAAAGAAGCTGAAGCAATAGAATCCGGATTGAATTCCGGCGTTAATTTTTTTCTCAGTGTGCACGCATCTGATATAAAAGAGCTTTTCAGACGCAGACAGATAGTAAAGCTGCTGAACAGCGGCGGTTTTGATGCGGTTGTATTTCTTGACAGCCGCGAAAACCCGTCACGGATAACTGATTATATTGCGGCAGGTGATGTTCTTGATAAAGCTCGCAGGTGCGCTGATGATAATGCTTTCTGCGGTGTCAGCAGGATTTTATGCAGCGTCAAGGATAAAGGGCAGAGTTAGTATTCTTGAAAGCTGTATAAGGCTGTTGCAGACGCTGAATGCTGATATAACTTACAGTGCGGAGCCTTTACGCAAGGTGATAGGCAAGGCTTGTAAAAACCACGAATTTGATAAACTTTCATTCCTTAAAACAATTGCCTGCTCTGAGGATGATGATTTTACTCAACTGTGGAAGAATTCAGTTAAGGAGTATTGTCAGTTTTCATCTCTTACGGGCGGTGATACAGCTCTTCTTATCTCTTTCGGCGAAAAGCTCGGTGCAAGTGACAGCGAACATCAAAGCCGTTTGTGTGAGGAATATATTTCTTTATTACAGTGTCGGTACGATTCAGCCCGAAAAAGTATGGCAGAGCGCGTTAAACTTTACAAAGCGTGTTCAATTATCGGTGGTTTTGTTATGATTATACTTCTGATGTGAACGGAGAAGATATGGATATTATTTTGATTTTTAAAATCGGAACAATAGGAATTGCTGTTGCGGTGCTTAATCAGGTGTTGGCACGTTCGGGAAGAGACGAATATGCAATGCTGACAACTATGGCAGGTGTACTTGTTGTTATTATGATGTTGATACCGCATCTTGCCGACCTTATTTCCACTCTTAAAAGGTTAATGGATTTTTAGTATGCTTATAACTAAAGTGGTAGTAGTTGCTGTTTGCTCTTGTTTGCTGACGGTTATATTGAATCAGTATAAGCCTGAGTTTTCGCTTGTTATCAGGCTGGCAACGGTTTTGGTTGTTGCAGGTATGCTTTTCAAACCTCTTACAGAAATTTCAGCCGACATTTCAGTTCTGTCTTCGGATATAAAATTAAACAGTAAGTATATTTATTTGTTGCTGAAAGCATTGTTTATTGGTATAACATGCAAGGTCGTTTGCGATATATGTAACGATACGGGAAATAAGGCGATTTCAACGTGTGTTGAGCTTGCGGGGCAAGTGGCAATAATGCTGTTGGCAATACCTTTGATTACTGCATTGGCAGGCTTTGCCAAGGAATTTTTGAATCAATGAATAAAAGATTTCTTACATACGTTTCAACGATAGTTATTGCTTTGCTGTTTTCTTTAACCGTTTGTGCACACAGTGACGATATATACGAAAAGCAGATGGAATCAAGCGGAGTGAACGATTTGTTCAATCGTCTCTCGGATGAGCAATCTGAAATACTTGAAGAATTGGGAATAACCGAGCCTTCTTTTGAAGCGTTTCTGAGTGTTTCGCCGAGAAAAGTGTTTGATTTGTTTTATCAGATTTTGATGAATGAATACAAATCACCGTTTGCATATACGGTCACTGTCAGCGTAATGGTTATTGCGGTTTCGCTTGTTTCTCAGTTTTTGCCTCAATCCGAAAAGCTGATGCGTCTTATAACTGCATTTTCGGTTGTTTGCGTGTCACTGTGTGTAATCGTACCGTTAGGAGAATGCGTGTCGCGCGTTGTTTCGGCAATCAGTATGAGCGCTGATTTTATGCTTGCTTTGATACCTGTGCTCGCAACCGTGCTTACCGTCAGCGGAAATCCTGCAGCGGCTCTTAGCTACAACTCTTTTTGCTTTTTTGCCGCTCAGGCGGTTGTTGCTCTGTCAGCAGATTTTATCAGACCTTTTATTCACACAACTCTTGCTCTCAGTATGATAAGCGGATTCGGAGATACGGTTAACTTTGAAAAAATAGTTATGTTTATAAAACGTATTACAATGTTCCTTATGAGCTTTACATCTACCGTATTTATAACTATGCTGTCGTTAAAGGGTATGCTTTCAGCTTCGGCAGATACAGTGGCTGTGCGCGGAATTCGCTTTATGATTGGTAACCTGATTCCTGTTGTGGGCGGCGCGATAAGTGATGCTTATACATCGATAAGCGGAACGTTGCAGCTTGTTAAAAATACCGCAGCAGTAATCGGTATTGTTGCTGTTGCCGCCATCAATCTGCCAGTGCTTATTGAGTGCGTATGTTGGGTGTTTTCTTTTTCCTGTCTTTCAATGCTGTCGGAGATGTTTTCGCAGGATAAGACAGCGTCACTTATAAGATCGGTTTCATCCTGCGTTGTAATGATGACGGTTATGCTTCTGTTTATCGTAGTTGTCTTTATACTGAGTGTCGGTCTTGTGATGCTGATGAAAGGTAGCTGATTATGGAAACTTTCAAAAGCTGGGCGGTTTCGGTTGTAGCGGCGGCAACAATCGCCGCAATAATTAGTCTGCTTGCACCTGTCGGCAATTTTGAAAAGACAATTAAAATTATAGTTACGTTGTTTGTTCTGGCATCTTTTATTGCACCTTTTGTGAAATCGGATATATTCGATGATTTTTCCGGCATAACCGACGGAATGGAAGAGATTATTGAAGAAAATGAGCTTGAAAACGAGGTGGAGGAAGAAATCGCAGACTCATTGAAAAGTGCTGTTGAATCTGAAATTTCTGCATATTTTGCAGGGAAAGGTATTGATATTACGGATATTAAAACCGATGTACGAATTGAAGACGATAACAGCATCTTTGTTAAAAGAATAAGTATAGTTTTGCCGGGGAATACCCCCACGGAAGAGTTTGAAAATTACATATCAGCGCGTTTTGGTGTTGTGCCGGATTTTACTTTTGGTTCGGAGGTGTCCGATGGATAAAAAACAGCTTTTGAGCATAGCAGACAAAGTTCGTAAAGATAAAAAAATGCAAATTATTATTTCAGCTTTTGCGATGGGTATTATACTGATTGTAATATCTTCTTTGGGCGATACTGATGAGAAAAAGCAAGATATGCAGTCCGATATTGAAAAAAGTTTCAACG
>JAZRRT010000101.1:0-14947 GCA_045650985.1 Acutalibacteraceae bacterium
GTATCGTTTTGATATGGCCAAGCGTGAAAAAGAAGCCCGTAAGAATCAGCGTGTAGTTGATATTAAAGAAGTCCGACTTTCGGTAAACATTGATACGCACGATTTTGACACTAAGGTCGGCCACGCCAAGCGTTTCATCGCAGGCGGCGACAAGGTCAAGGTTTCAATTCGTTTCAGAGGTCGTGAAATGGCTCACACCAACCTCGGTATCGAAATTATGGAGCGCTTTGCACAGGCTTGTGCAGAGGTCGCATCCGTCGAGAAGGCCGCAAAACTTGAGGGACGCCAGATGCTGATGTTCCTCGCACCTAAGCCCACTAAATAATACTAACAAGGAGGATAAAACAATGCCTAAAATCAAAACACACTCCGGTGCAAAGAAGCGTTTTAAGCTGTCAAAGAACGGCAAGCCCATGAGAGGTCACGCCAACAAGTCCCACATCCTTACAAAGAAGAGCACAAAGCGCAAGAGAAATCTTCGTAAGACAGTTGTTGCCGATGCAACAAACTGCAAGCAGATCAAGCGCCTTGTTCCCTATAAATAATTCGGATAGGGCATAAACAAAAGTAAAATTATTGGAGGTAACTAATCATGGCTCGTATTAAGGGCGCAACAATGACTCGCAAGAGAAGAAATAAAGTTCTCAAGATGGCTAAGGGCTACTACGGCTCAAAGGCAAAGCTTTTCAAGACTGCTAAGCAGGCTGTTATGAAGTCCGGCCAGTACGCATACATCGGCCGTAAGCTCAAGAAGAGAGACTTCCGCCGCCTTTGGATTACACGTATCTCTGCAGCAGCAAAGATGAACGGTATGAATTACTCAACACTTATCAACGGCCTCAAGAAGGCAGGCATCAATCTCAACAGAAAGATGCTTTCCGAAATTGCAATCTCCGATCCCGCTGCATTCACAGCAATCTGCGAGAAGGCAAAGGCTGCACTTTAATAATCGGCAATTCTGTCAAGCCCTCGGAATCAACCGTGGGCTTGAACTTTTTTATCGGCACAAACGTTTAACAATTATTTTCGGGTGATGAAATGCAGACACTTATTACAGCAAAATCAAATGAAAAGATCAAGGCTGCCGTAAAGCTTCGCGACAGCGCAAAAGCAAGACGCGAAGAAGGCGAGTTTTTCATCGAGGGCGCAAGACTCTGCGCGGATGCTTCCGGCAACGTTGACGTTGTGCGAGTTTTTTACACGGCGAAAGCTGAAGAAAAGTACCGCGATGAGGTTTCTTTGCTCAGGGAAAGGGCGGCGGAGAGCTGTGAGGTTTCCGAAGAAATTGCCGCAAAGCTGTCCGATACCTTTTCACCGCAGGGGATATTTTGTGTTTGCAAAACTCTTGACAAAAAACATTATATAGATAAAATATATGATGACGCAAAAATAATCGCACTCGAGAATATTCAGGACCCCGCAAATCTCGGCGCGATTGCTCGCACGGCGGAGGCTCTCGGAGTCGGCGGTGCGGTGCTTTGCGGCTGTTGCGACGTTTATAATCCCAAGGCACAGCGTGCCGCTATGGGCTCGCTGCTCAGGCTTCCCTTTGTCGTTGTTGACGATATGAGTATTGCGATGAAGGAGTTTGAAAGCAGGGGATACGTTACCCTTTCATCTACTCCGTCCGACACAGCCGAAGATATAACCAAAACCGCTCTTGGCGAAAAAACGGTCTGTGTTATCGGCAACGAGGGTAACGGTGTTACCGAGAAGACGGCGATGAGCTGTATGCACAGGGTACGCGTGCCGATGAAGGGCAGAGCAGAATCGCTCAATGCCTCGATGGCGTCGGCGATAATTATGTGGGAGCTGATGAGATGAGTGCTGCTTATGCGGACGAAGCTTACGAGATATGGTTGGCTCATGCGCTTGGTGCCGGTTCGGATTATACGGCGGCCATTGCCGAATTCGGCAGCGCACGCGATTGCTTTGAGGCGAGCGAAACCGAGTGGAGGATTCTCGGCATATTCAGACCTGCACAGATTGAAAGGCTCTCAAAACGCGATGTTGCACGAGCTGCGAAAGCGGCTCAGATATGCAAAAACAATTCGTGGCATATAGTTTCACAGTGCAGCGAATATTATCCCGCGCACCTGAAAAACATAATCGATAGCCCGTCGCTTCTTTATGTAAACGGTGACCCGGAGTGCTTAAAATCAATGCTTACAGTGTCGATAGTCGGAGCAAGAGATGCTTCGCGCTACGGTAAAGAGGTTGCTTACAGGTTGGCAGCTTCGCTTGCACGAGCGGGCACAACCGTTATCAGCGGCGGTGCACTCGGCATTGATTCCGCTTCGCACGAGGGTGCGATAAGCGCAGGCGGCAAAACGGTTGCTGTTATGGGATGCGGACTTGGTGCAAGCTACCTGACCGAAAATGAAGCACTGCGCAAAAGCGTATCCGAAAACGGTGCTGTTATCAGCGAGTATTATCCGCTGTCGGCTCCGTCGAGAGGAAGCTTTCCGATGCGCAACCGTATAATCAGCGGTATGTCGCTTGCGACCGTTATTGTTGAAGCAGGAGAAAAAAGCGGTTCACTCGGAACTGCACAGCACGCAATCCGTCAGGGCAGGGACGTCTGCGCCGTGCCCGGTGATGCGATAAGCTCGGCATATATAGGCTCGAATATTCTTATTGCAAACGGTGCAAAGCCTGTCTTTTCTGCGGCTGACGTGCTGTCCGATTATGCTTATACCTATCCTGAGCTTATTGACCTTAAAAACGTTGAGCGTACACTCAAGACCGATGCGGCTGCCGCACCCGTCAAACAGCGTACACCCGACAATCTGAATCAAACACAAAGCGCCGTCTATGCGCTTTTCGGCGATGAGCCGATTGCATACGATGCGCTTGTAATAAAAAGCGGCCTTGCCGCTCCGGAGCTTTCCGTTGTGCTCACTGAGCTTGAACTTGCGGGCATAATCACCGTCTGCCCCGGAAACCGATACAAAATTATCTGATTAACTACCCTTCAAACGAAAGGATAAGAGCTTATGTCAAAGCTTGTAATTGTTGAGTCTGTCTCAAAAGCAAAAGTAATCAAAAACTTCCTCGGCGAAGGCTACGAGGTTATGGCTTCCGTCGGTCACGTGCGTGACCTGCCTGCCTCAAAGCTGAGCGTCGACGTTCATCACGATTTTGCACCGAGATACGAGATTGTCAAGGGCAAGGAAAAACTTGTTGCAGAGCTTAAGAGTGCTGTCAAAAAAAGCGACGGCGTTCTTCTTGCAACTGACCCCGATCGTGAGGGAGAGGCAATTTCCTGGCACCTTGCAACCCTTCTCGACCTTGACCTGAGCAAGAAAAACCGTGTAACCTTCAACGAAATTACACGCACGGGTATTTCCAACGGTATGGCTAACCCCAGACAGGTTGACATCGATATGGTAAACGCACAGCAGGCAAGACGTATTCTTGACAGACTTGTCGGCTACAAACTCAGTCCCTTTGTAAGTCAGAAGATCCGCCGCGGTCTTTCTGCAGGACGTGTTCAGTCTGTTGCTGTTCGTCTTATCGTTGACAAAGAGGATGAAATAAATAAATTCGTTCCCGAAGAATACTGGTCGCTCGATGCTCGCTTTACGTCTGCTGCACGCAAGGTTTTCTCATCCGCTTTTTCGGGTGACGAAACAGGCAAGGTAAAGCTCGTTTCTGAGGAGCAGACAAATTCATATATTGCCCGCCTTGACGGCGCGGTTTACACAGTCGGTGCAGTTAAAAAGGGTACCCGCAAGAAGAGCCCCGCACCGCCCTTCACAACCTCTACGATGCAGCAGGAAGCTTCACGCAGACTCAATTTCCAGTCGCAGCGCACTATGAAGATTGCGCAGGAGCTTTACGAAGGTGTCAGCATAAAAGGTCACGGCTCAATGGGTCTTATCACCTATATGAGAACAGACTCGCTTCGTATCTCTGACCAGGCAAGACAGCAGGGTTCCGATTTTATCAAGGAAACATACGGTGAAAAGTTCCTTCCCGAGAAGCCCCGTTTCTTCAAACAGCGTGCAAACGCTCAGGACGGTCACGAAGCTGTACGTCCCACAAACCCTGCACTTACTCCTGCAATGGTAAAGGACAGCCTTACGGTTGAGCAGTATAAGCTTTACAACCTCATCTGGCTTCGCTTTATGGCAAGCCTTATGGCTGATTGCGTACAGAATACGGTTAAGGCAGAAATCAAGGCTCAGCGCCCCGGCGAGGAGCAGTACTGCACATTTACAGCAACAGGTTACGAGGTTAAGTTCGAAGGCTTTACCGCACTCTATGAAGAGAGCACTGAGGAGGATGAGGAGAAGGACGGCAAGCTGCCTGAACTCAAGAGCGGCGAAACACTCAAGCTCAAAGAGCTTGTGCCTGCACGTCATTTTACTCAGGCACCTCCCAGATACACGGAAGCTTCACTTATCAAGGCACTCGAAGAAAACGGTGTAGGCCGTCCGAGTACCTATGCAACAATTATCACAACAATTATCAAGCGTGAATACGTAAAGCGCTCTTCAAAGCAGCTTCTGCCCACAGAGCTCGGTGTTGCTACAACCCGTCTTCTCGGTGAAAGATTCCCGAAGATTGTCAACGTAAAATTCACGGCACAGATGGAAACAACACTCGATGAGGTCGAAGAGGGCAAGACGGATTATATTGCCGTGCTCCACGATTTCTACGGTGATTTTGAAAAGACGCTCGACAAAGCAAAGGTCGATATGCAGGGTGTCAAGATTGAACTTGAAGAGGATAAAACCGATATTCCCTGCGACAAGTGTGGCGCAATGATGGTTGTAAAAATCGGACGCTTCGGCAAATTCCTTGCCTGCCCGAATTATCCTGCTTGTAAGAATGCGAAGCCGCTTATTCAGGAAACAAATGCGCTTTGCCCCAAGTGCGGCGCAAAGGTTGTTGAAAAGCGCAGCCGCAAAGGTCACGTGTTCTACGGCTGTGAAAGCTGGCCAAAATGCGATTTTGTAACTTGGGATAAACCCACGGGCGAAAACTGTCCGCAGTGCGGAAAGGCTCTCTTCAAAAAGAGGGGCGGCATGGTATCTTGCCTTAACGAGGGTTGCGGATTTGAGAAAAAGGCAAGCAGAAAGAAAGGCAAAGAAGATGAGTAAGGCTACCGTTATCGGCGCAGGTCTTGCCGGCGTTGAAGCTGCGTGGCAGCTTGCAAAGGCAGGAATTGAGGTTGAGCTTTTTGAAATGAAGCCTCAGAAATTTTCGCCTGCACATAAGCTTTC
Organism: Acutalibacteraceae bacterium; assembly: GCA_045650985.1. GTDB lineage: Bacteria > Bacillota > Clostridia > Oscillospirales > Acutalibacteraceae > UBA8612. The sequence goes on from JAZRRT010000101.1 coordinate 5,232, forward strand.
GGGTTATGCCGAGCTTGTCTGTTCAAACTCTCTCAAGGCAATGCGCCTTGACAGCGCAGCAGGCTTGCTTAAAGAGGAGATGCGCCGTTTCGGTTCGGTGTGTATGATTGCTGCTGAGCAGTGTGCTGTTGCCGCAGGCGGTGCGCTTGCGGTTGACCGCGATGAGTTTTCTGCAATTATTACAAAGCTGATTGACGATAATCCGCTTATAACGGTGACTCACGGTGAGGTTGAAAAGATTCCTGAAGACTGTGTAGTTGTCGTTGCGGCAGGTCCGCTTGTTTCAGACAACCTTGCGGCGGACATAGACAGGTTGTGCGGCGGCAGACTCAGCTTTTTTGATGCGGCGGCACCGATTGTTACAGCGGAAAGCCTCGATTACGAGTGTGCTTTTACCCAGTCGAGATATGACCGCGGCGGTGAAGATGATTATATCAACTGCCCGATGAATAAAGAAGAATATGAAGCCTTTTATGAGGCTATAACAACGGCGGAGCGTGCAGGTGTGCACGCGTTTGATGAGCGGCACGACGTTTATGAGGGATGTATGCCGATTGAGGCAATGGCTTCACGCGGTGCGGAAACCATGCGCTACGGTCCTTTGCGTCCCGTAGGTTTGCGTGACCCCAAAACAGGTCACAGACCGTGGGCTGTGCTTCAGCTCAGGAGAGAGAATGCCGACGGTACGTTGTTTAACCTTGTAGGCTTTCAGACAAACCTCAAATTCGGTGAGCAGAAGCGTGTTTTTTCGATGATACCTGCGCTTAAAAATGCCGAGTTTGTCCGTTACGGTGTTATGCACCGCAATACGTTTATCGATTCACCCAAATTGCTCGGTGCGGATTATTCCTTCCGCACAAGACCGGGGCTTTATTTTGCCGGTCAGATTACGGGCGTTGAGGGATATATGGAGTCTGCATCCTCGGGTATACTCGCAGGCGTAAATGCTGCGAGATACATTCAGGGTAAGGCTCCGCTGATACTTAAAAATACAACAATGATGGGTGCTCTCGCTGAATATATCAGCTCATCCGAGTCGAAAGATTTTCAGCCGATGGGCGCAAACTTCGGTATATTGCCTGCGCTTGAAACCAAAATAAGGGATAAGCGCGAGCGCTATGCAGCTCTTGCCGACAGAAGTCTGAAAGAGCTTGAAACCAACTGAAAAGGGTGAATGAATAATGAAAATTATCGTTGATGCTTTCGGCGGAGATAATGCACCGCTTGAAATACTCAAGGGCAGCCGATGGGCTGTTGAGGAGCTTGGTGTTGATATTCTGCTCGTCGGTGATGAAGCAAAAATCAAAAAGTGTGCCGAGGAAAATTCCGTTAACATAGACGGGATGGAAATTCTGCAGGCAGACAAGGTTTTTGAGATGGAGTATGACCCCAAAACAGTTATGAAGGAGCATTCCGACACGTCGCTTGCCGTCGGTATGAAAGCACTTGTTGAGGGTAAGGGCGAAGCGTTTGTTTCGGCAGGCAGTACAGGTGCAATTGTTGTAGGTGCAACGTTTATCGTAAAGCGTATCAAGGGTGTCAAGCGTGCGGCAATAGCAAGTATCATGCCGTCGCAGAAGAATCCTTTTATGCTTCTTGATTGCGGTGCCAACGTTGAGTGTAAGCCTGAACATCTTTGCCAGTTTGCAACAATGGGCTCCATCTATATGAAAAACATAATCGGTGTTGAAAATCCGCAGGTCGGTATTGCCAATATCGGTGTTGAGCCTAACAAAGGAACACAGCTTCAGCTTGATACCTACGAAATGCTCAAGGAAAGCAACCTCAATTTTATCGGTAATGCTGAGGTGCGCGATATAGCTTACGGTGCGGCTGACGTTATCGTTGCCGACGGATTTACAGGCAATGTAATTCTCAAAATGTACGAGGGCGTTGCAGGTGCGCTTTCAAAGCGTATCAAGAGTGTTTTCAAAAAGAACGTAATTTCAATGATTTCATACCTCGGCGTTAAGAAGGGTATGGATGATTTTAAATCCAGTATGGATTATAAGGAGTACGGCGGCGCCGTTCTTCTGGGCGTAAGACAGCCCGTTATCAAGGCACACGGCTCATCTGATGCGAGAGCGTTCAAGAACGCAATCCGTCAGGCTGTCGGCTGTGTAAACAAAAACGTAATCGGTCAGATTACAGAAAATATCGGAGAGTGAAGCTCTTGAAACCTGATATTGCTGCTTTTGAGCAGAAAATAAATTATACTTTCAAAAATAAAGAGTTGCTTGCAACTGCACTGACTCATTCCTCTTATGCGAATGAGTGCGGCGGTGCATTCAACGAGCGCTTTGAGTTTCTCGGTGATTCGGTGCTCGGTATGATTACGGCGGAGTATTTTTTCCGCCATCACAAAAATATGCCTGAGGGTGAGCTTACAAAGCTCCGTGCGGCAACCGTGTGCGAAAAGTCGCTTTTCAGCTTTGCAAAGCAGATTGACCTCGGCTCGTTCATAATGCTCGGTAAGGGTGAGCTCAACACCGGCGGCAGAGAGCGTCCGTCAATTGTTTCGGATGCGTTTGTGGCTGTTATTGCCGCAATCTACCTTGACGGCGGAATGGAAAGCCCAACGGAGTTTGTAATCGGTTTCGTTAAAGACAGCGAAAAGCATACCGGTGCATCTGCCTTCAAGGATTATAAAACCATTCTTCAGGAGATAATTCAGCGAAATCCCGAAGAAAGGCTTGAATACGTGCTTTCGGGCGAGAGCGGTCCTGCTCACGATAAAATATTTGAGGTTGAAATTCACCTCAACAGCAACGTTATCGGCAGGGGCACGGGCCACAGCAAGAAGCTTGCTGAGCAGGCTGCGGCGGGTGAAGCGCTCAAGCTTATGGGCATAGAGGTATGAAACACGCGAATATAGCTGTTTTCGTGCCGCACAACGGTTGTCCCAATCAGTGCAGTTTTTGTAATCAACGTACGATTTCGGGTACGGCAAAGCAACCCTCACCGCAGGACGTTGCGCTTGCCTGCGAAACTGCAATGAGCGGCGGTTGTGACGGTGCGTGTGTGCAGCTTGCATTTTTCGGCGGCAGCTTTACTGCAATTGACAGAAGCTATATGCTCTCATTGCTTGAAGCTGCACAGCCGTACATAAAAAACGGTTTCCTTAACGGCGGTATCCGTATTTCAACAAGACCCGATTTTATTGATGATGAGATTCTGACGCTTCTGCGCGAATACGGTGTGCGTGCTGTTGAGCTTGGCGCACAGAGTATGGATGACCGTGTGCTCTCGCTCAATAAGCGTGGTCATACGGCGGCAGATGTTGAGACTGCATCAAAACTGATAAAAGCGTATGGCTTTGAACTTGGTCTTCAGATGATGACCGGGCTTTACGGCAGTGATGCAGATGAAAGCTTTATGACGGCAAGACGTTTTATCGGGCTTGAGCCCGATACGGTCAGGATATATCCTACCGTGGTGCTTCCCGGTACCTTGCTGGCAGAGCTTTATCTGAGCGGAGAATATAAAGTCCACTCACTTGATGAAACCGTTGAAATCTGTTCCGTGTTGCTTGAGATGTTTGAGCAGGCGGGCATCAACGTAATACGTCTGGGGCTTCACGCCCAGCAGGATGTGTGTGACGGGTATCTGGCAGGCGGTTATCATCCCGCGTTGCGTGAACTTTGTGAGGGCGAGATTTATTACAGAAAAATAGGCTCACTCCTTGAGGACAAACCTCAGGGCAGATATGACGTTACGGTTTCGCCGCAGGAAATATCAAAAGCGGTGGGACAAAAAAAGAAGAATATTAATCGCTTGGCTGAGCGCGGATACGTATGTAAAGTGCGCGGCGACGAGCGACTTAAAAGATTTGAATTGACAGTAGGGTGAAAAGATGTTTTTAAAATCTCTTGAAATGCAAGGCTTTAAATCCTTCCCCGACAAAACTGTGCTCGATTTCGGGCAGGGCATAACCTCTGTTGTCGGCCCCAATGGCTCGGGTAAGAGTAACATCTCCGATGCTGTGCGTTGGGTTCTCGGCGAGCAGTCCACAAAGAATCTCCGTGGTTCAAAGATGGAGGATGTTATTTTCAGCGGCACCGGTGTGCGCAGAGCACAGGGCTTTGCTGAGGTAACGCTCAGGCTCGATAATTCCGACCGTGCGCTCAAGTGCGATAAGGATGAAGTCAGCGTTACTCGTCGCTATTACCGCTCGGGCGAGAGTGAATATATTATCAACGGAGAGGTTGTCCGTCTCAAAGACGTCAATGAGATGTTTATGGATACGGGTCTTGGCCGTGACGGATATTCTATGGTCAGCCAGGGCAGAGTTGCCGATATGGTTTCTTCCAAATCCAATCAGCGCCGTGATATGCTTGAGGAGGCGGCAGGTATTTCTCACTACCGTTACCGCCGTAACGATGCGAACCGCAAGCTTGCACAGGCTGAAGAGAATATGATTCGTCTGCGCGACATACTCACAGAGCTTGAGGACAGAGTAGGTCCGCTTAAAATTCAGAGCGAAAAGGCACAGAAATTCCTTGTGCTTGCAGAAGAACGCAAGGTGCTTGAAATCGGTCTGTGGCTTCACACTATCGATAAGGTGCGTGAGCAGTTGCGCGCACATGAGGACAAGCTCAACACCGCGACAGCTCAGTATGAAGCGGTTGATGCAGAGCTTAACGTAATCGTGCAGGAAATGGAAGAGGCAATGGAACACAGCCGTCAGCTTACCGTAAGCATCGATGAAGCCCGTGAGGGCGCATCGGGCATTGAGGAGCAGGCGGCACAGCTCGATGCTCAGGTTGCCGTTGAACTTAACTCAATTGAACATAACAATGAAACCATTGCCCGTATTACACGCGAGATGGAGCTTGCTTTAGAATCCAAGCAGACACTTGATGATGAAATAACGGAGACAATGAAAACTGTTGAACTGCTCAAGAATGCCGAAAAGCAAAAGCGAGCACAGCTCGCCGAAGCGTCGGAACAGATTGAGGGTCTTAAAGAGCAGAGTCGCGTTTTTGTTGAGAAGATTGCGGCACTCTCTGATGAGATTTCACAGTATGCAGTTAAGATAGGCGATTGCCGTGTTGAAATCTCAACGGCAAATTCGTCAATTGAGGAAATTACCTCGCGACTTGAAACGATTGACGACATTGTTGCTTCGCGTAACGAGGCGAAGGCAGAGCTTGAAGCAAAGCGCGCAGAAGGAGAAACACAGCTTACTGCGGCAAAAGAGCTTGTTGTCACAACGTCAAACGCTTTCAGGGGTTATGAAATAAAGGTTGAATCACGCACACAAAAGGCTGAGCAGCAGCGCCGTGAAATCGATGAGCTGGGTCTTGAAATAGACCGTATCCGCTCAAGAGCCAGAATGCTTGATGACCTTGAAAAGAATATGGAAGGCTATTCGGGCAGCGTTAAAGCTGTTATGCGCGAGGTTAAGCGCGGCACGCTCAGAGGCATTGAGGGTGTTCTTTCACAGCTTATCACGGTTGAAGAGCAGTATTCCGTTGCTATCGAAACAGCACTCGGTGCGGCACTTCAGAACGTTGTTACCCAGACGGAAAACGATGCCAAGCGCGCAATCAATTTCCTGAAGGATAATAAGTCAGGTCGAGCAACCTTCCTTCCTCTTACAGCAATCAAAAGCAGAGCGCTCGAAGAAAAGGGTCTTGATGACTGCTTTGGTTACGTTGCCGTTGCTTCCGAGCTTGTCGGATGCGATAAAAAGTATAACGAGGTCATAGGTTCACTCCTCGGCAGAACAGTTGTTGTTGAGGATATGGACTGTGCGGTTATGATTGCAAAGAAGTATTCTCACAAGCTGAAAATCGTTACACTTGACGGTCAGGTTGTCAATCCCGGCGGCTCAATGACGGGCGGTTCGCGCACTCAGAATGCGGGTATTCTCAGTCGTGCCAGCGAGATTGAACGACTCAATAACGAAGTTGTCAGACTTACGGGTGAGTTTGATGAGAAGCAGGCAGGTTACAAGGAACTTCTTGCAGATCTTTCTGCTTGCCGCGCAGACCTTGCGGGCACTCAGGCAGACCTTACCCGTGCACAGGAGGATGTTATCCGCCGTGAGGGTGAGCTTAAGCTTATTGTAGATAAGATTGAAGATACGCTTCGCTCTATTGACGAGCTCGCGGATGAAAAGGCAAACGCAGGCGAACGCCTTGCAGCCCTAAACGCAACCGTTGAGGATGCAAAGAACAGAGCAAAAGCACTTGAAGAGCATACGGCATCCCTGCGCCTTGAAATTGAGCAGGCAAACAGCGGCAGAGCACGCCTGGGTGAAGATGAAACGGAACTTCAGAAGGCTGAAAACAAGGCTAAGATGGATATTCTCTCCATTCAGAAGGACGTTCAGGCAAAGCTTGAAGCGGTTGCACTTTTGCGTCACCGTATTGCAAATCAGGGCATAAAGGTTGAGGATCTTAACCGTGAAATAGGCGAAATAGCACAGAAGAGCTGTGATATCAGAACAAATATTGCTCAGCTTGAGGAGCAGGCTGCTCAGTTAAGAAGCAAAAGCAAGGATACTAAGGATGACATTGTCAGTTTTGTTGAGCGTAAGAATGAACTTGATGCGAGAGCATCCGTTCTCCGTCAGGAGGAAAGAGCAAAGTCATCTGACAGAGAGAAGCTTTCGGCTGAAGTTGTAAGACTTGAAGAGCGCAAGGGCATTATGGAAAAAGAGCTTGATGATACGGTTTCAAAGCTCTACGATGAGTATCAGCTCACAAGAAGCGAAGCAATTGACCTCGGAATTGAGCTTGGCGATATTTCTGAGGCACGCCGCAAACTTCAGGAACTTAAAAACAAAATCAGAGCACTCGGTAACGTCAACGTTGCCGCTATTGACGAATACAAAGAGGTATCCGAGCGTTACGAGTTTATGAGCACTCAGATTGCCGATATTGAGAAATCCAAGACGGAGCTTGAAAAGCTTATCGGAGAGCTTACCGCAAAAATGGCAGCTCAATTCCGTGAGCAGTTTGCAAAAATCAACCGTCACTTCGGTGAAACCTTCTCCGAGCTGTTTGACGGCGGCAAGGCAGAGCTTCTGCTTGAGGATGAACACAATGTTCTTGAATGCCCGATTGAAATCAAAGTTCAGCCTCCGGGCAAGAATGTTCAGAATATTGACCTTCTTTCCGGCGGTGAAAAGGGACTTTCTGCGATTGCACTTCTTTTTGCTATCCTCAAGGTTTCTCCTGCGCCCTTCTGCTTCTTCGATGAGGTTGAGGCTGCGCTGGATGATGTTAACGTTGTGCGTTACGCTCAGTATGCACGCCGTATGACAAAGAACACGCAGTTTATCCTTATCACCCACCGCAGAGGTACTATGGAAGAAGCTGATATTCTCTACGGTGTAACAATGCAGGAAAAGGGTGTCTCAAAGCTGCTTGAGCTCAAGACGGCAGAGATGGCACGTAAGCTCGGTTTGGCATAAGCTGACATAAATACGCAACAACCTGAATAATTACGGAATAATTTACCAAAACTAAAAGGCATCGACGGTTTGCTCCGTCGGTGCCTTGCTTTATTATATTACATATATCATATAAGGAGTTTTGTTATGAAAACGAGATTAAGAGTTATTGCTTTGTTCGCAGCCGTGTTCAGTCTTGTTGTGAGCGTTGTGGATTTTGCTGCCGATTGTGCCGAGGTGCGCCGTGACGTGCTCAGGCTTCACGTTGTTGCTGCATCCGATACACAGGTTGATCAGCAACTTAAGCTTATGGTGCGTGATGCTGTGCTTGAAGCGGGAGGAACTATATTTGACGGTACGGTAACGGCAGAAGAGGCAGAGCGGATTATTGCCCCGAAAGCTGATGAGCTTGTGAAGGTTGCGGAAGACGTGCTCAGGGCAAACGGCTGTGATTATTCGGTTGAGGTAAGTGTCGGCGAAGAATATTTCTCAACACGTTGTTATGAGGAGTTTACAATGCCTGCGGGCGTGTATACAGCCGTGCGCGTAAATATCGGGTCTGCAAGCGGACAGAATTGGTGGTGCGTGATGTTTCCGCCGCTGTGTCTGCCGGCTGCCTTTGACGATGCAGATGCATTTTTCAGCGACGACGAAATGAAGGTTATCACTTCTTCACCGAAATATGAGCCGAGATTTAAGATAGTAGAAATATACGAATCGCTAAAAAACAGATTGAGTTAGTCTGCTGAGAATTTGCTTCCCTGTCTGATACCGTCGTCTCTGAATCTCTTGTTTATTGTGTTTAGTACAACCTTCTTGTCTGCACTCCATGTGGGAGCAATAAGAGTTTTCTTGGCACCGTCACCGGTCAGTCGGTGAATTACGGTTTCGGGAGGAAGAAGCATAACGCAGTTTTCAAGTATATCTATATATCTATCCATATCCAATACGGTGAACTTGCCTTGTCTGTATTCTTCTGCAAGATCAGTTCCTTCTATTACGTGAAGTAACTGTAACTTGATGCCGTCAATACGCATATCTGCAAGGTGTTTAACTGTTTCGTAAATCATTTCTTCAGTTTCACCGGGCAGGCCGATAATGATATGTACGATAACCTCGATGCCGACATTACGCAGTCTTTTTACAGCGTCATCGAAAACTTTGAGCTTGTAGCCTCTGCGGATATACTCTGCCGTGTTTTCGTGAATCGTCTGAAGACCTAACTCAACAAAAACCGGCTTTACTGTGTTAAGCTCTGCAAGCAGGTCGATTACGTCGTCAGGCAAACAGTCGGGGCGTGTGCCTATTGAAAGAGCAACAATGTCATCAGGCTGAATAGCTTCGGTGAATAACCTGCGAAGATATTCAGCCGGAGCGTATGTGTTGGTGTAATCCTGAAAGTAAGCGATGTAGCAGGCGTTGTTTGCTTTTCTGCTGACAAGAGCTTTGGCTTCTGTAATCTGCGCTGATATGTCTCGGCAGGGTTTTGCGGCAAAATCACCTGAGCCTTCAGCTGAGCAAAATATGCATCCGCGTGTATCGAGGGTGCCGTCGCGTGTAGGACAGGTCATTCCGCCGCTTAAAGAAAGTTTATATATTTTACAGCCGAAGCGTATTTTCATTGCCGAGTTGAATGAGTTGAACATTGTTTTCACCGTTTCACATTTAATATATCTGAATTGTATCACAGCACAGAGCAGATTACAATAACCCTCAATTTGTGCATCTTGCAAGCATACAAACTATATAATGTATATAATTATATATAGCCTGAACAAGCCGTTTTTGAGACGCGAGGTCGCGTGTTTTGAAAGTCAAAAAAATTACAAAAAACTTCAAAAAAAGTGTTGACAAGTGGGCTCGGATTTGTTATTATAGCAAAGCGCTCGTGAGGAGCGCAACAACTGAATAACGAACTGAAAAAAAGTTCAAAAAAGTTGAAAAAAGTGTTGACAAGCTAAAACGAATGTGATATAATTCATAAACGTTGCGGCAAAAAGCGCAACACGAAACGCACCTTGAAAATTAAACAACGATTTAAAAGAACAAACCCTTGAAGATTCTTTTACGAAGTTTAAAGTACTTCAAACAGTAATTCGGAAACGAATTAATTAAGACAGATGCGCTAGCATCGAATGAGCGATTAAGCTCTAAGAATGGTTTTTACTCTACGGAGTGAAGATACAATTTTTAGAGAGTTTGATCCTGGCTCAGGACGAACGCTGGCGGCGTGCCTAACACATGCAAGTCGAACGAAGTTCTTACGGATTGCGGCTTCGGCCAATTGAAATTTGAACTTAGTGGCGGACGGGTG
>JAZRRT010000102.1:0-4036 GCA_045650985.1 Acutalibacteraceae bacterium
CTGTGCAAACCACCAGTTCAACTGGTGTTTATGATTTTATATCCGTTTTGTGACGTATGATTTGCCGAGCTTTGCAGGTATTGCCGCGGCACAGCCTTCGGCTTTTTCCTTGGTGTCAAATATGCCGAAAATTGTCGGTCCGCTTCCGCTCATACAGCAGGTGAGTGAGCCGTGGTTGCGCATAATTGCTTTGATTTCAGCTCTCTGCGGCACTTCGATAAACTGTTCGAAAACATTGCCGACGTTGCTGATGATGTCGTCAAAATCAGAATTTGCCGCCGCGTGAATCATCGCGTTGCAATCAGGGTGCCTGATTGTTTCGGCTTTGTCAAATGCCTCGTAAGCCTCTTTGGTGGAAACACCCGCATCCGGCTTGACGAGCACGATAAAACAATCCTTGAGTGGGGGCAATTCAGAAAGAACCTGACCTATATCCTGTGCAAGCATTGTGCCGCCGCAGATGCAGAAAGGTACGTCTGCACCGAGTCTGACACCGATTGCACAAAGCTCGCGCGTGCTTAACTGTGTGTCGCACAATGTGTTGAGCGCCTTGAGCACTGCTGCGGCGTCCGTGCTTCCGCCTGCAAGACCGGCTTCAAACGGAATGCGCTTGGTCAGCGCAATGTCTGCACCGCAGTTTATTTTCGCAGCTTCGAAGAATTTTTCGGCAGCACGGTAAGCAATATTTTTGCTGTCTGTCGGCAGAGCGGCTTCGCTGCAGGTGAGGTTTATTTTGCCGTCGTCGCGCAGCGTGACCTCAACAGTGTCGCAAAGGTCAACGGTCTGCATAACCATACACAGGCTGTGGTAGCCGTTGGGCAGACGGCAGATTATATCGAGCAGAAGATTGATTTTAGCAGGGGCTTCAAGTGTGAGTTTTTTGCCTTGCATTTACGTTACCTTCTTTACTTTTCTATTTTGACCTGTACGGGTTTACGCTCCTTGAAATACGTTACGTAGCCGAAACCGCAGCTTTCTGCTATGCGGTAGCCGTCGTCAATGTTTGCGCCTACGTGCTGTGTGAAGTGAGCATCTGAGCCGAGGGTGAGAAGCTCACCGCCAAGCTCTCTGAATCGGCGGACGTAGTTGTCTGTCGGCATTGTTTTGCCAATGGGCTGTCTGAGACCGCTTGTGTTGATTTCGAGCGCTTTTCCGTTTGCGATAAGCACCTTGAAAATTTCGTCCGTAATATCGTCGTAGCGGCTGAGGTCAGTGTTGAATCTGCCTGACTGGACTATGTAGCGCATCGGATATGTGAGGTGCGCCAGAGTGTCAAAACCGTTCCATTTTGCAAGTATAAGCTCTTCTTCAAAATATTTGTCAAGAAGCGAATATACGTCATCCTGCGTGAGCGTTTTGTAGTCCAACTCGCAGAAATCGGGTGTTTTTCGCAGGTTGTGGATTGAGCCTATTACAAAGTCGTAGCTGTATCTGTTTAATGTTTTTTCGGTCAGATCGGGCTCGTACGTCGGCTGACCCATCTCAATTCCGACGAGAACACGTATCTTATCCGAAAAAATATCTCTTGTGCAGGTTATATCTTCGTAGCTTGTCTGCTGACGCGTGTTGAGGTTGTGCTGTTCGTAAAAATCAACGTCAAAATGGTCTGTAAAAGCAATTGTTGTAAGCCCTGCTTCGATAGCGGCGGTGCACATCTGCTCTGCCGTGAAATTGCCGTCAAACGAACTTAAAGTGTGCATATGAAGGTCTGTTCTGTTTTTGTAAATTGCCATTGAAATAATCACCTCGAAATTTCTGAACAACAGTATTATATCACAATTAAAAAGGCTTGTATAGGTAAAAACCATACAAGCCTGATATTTTAGTTGCTCTTGTTTTTTAACTCAATCGTGAATTTTGTGCCTTCGCCAAGCTTACTGTCAACCTTAATCCTGCCCTTGCAGAGTACGATAATACGGTAAACTATTGAAAGACCGAGTCCCAGACCGCCTTTTGATTGGTTTGTTGAGCCTTGATAATATTTGTCAAATATGCGGTGAACCATTTCTTCGGACATTCCTATGCCTGTGTCGGAGATTGTGACGGTGATTTTTCCGTCAACTTCTGAAAGGCTGATTTCAATTGTGCCGCCTTCAGGTGTAAATTTGATTGCGTTATTGATGAGGTTGAGCCAAAGGTGTTGCATCAGATCCTCATCGCCGTTGTATGTTACCTCGTCAATGTTTCCGACAACGTTTATGTTCTTTTCGCTCCATTGGTTTGAAAGCACGATTACACAGCGGCGAAGCTGTTCGTCAAGCGAGTACGGCTTTGTGTCTGAAAGAATCTTCTGTGATTCGAGCTGAGACAGCAGGAACGTGTCGCTGGACAGCTTCGAAAGTCGCTCTGCTTCCTGCGCAATTATGCGAAGGTATTCCTTGCGCTCTTCCTCGCTGAGGTTGTTGTTATCGTCAAGCAGTAATTGTGCAAAGCCGCTGATTGAAGCAATGGGGGTCTTGAACTCGTGCGAATAGCTGTTTACAAAGTCGGAACGGAGCATATGCACCTTGCGAAGCTCTTCGCTCAGACGGTTTATGTCAATTGCCAGACTGCGGAAAACGGTGTATTTGCCTACCTTCAGCCTGTGGCCGTAGTGACCGTGAGCGAGCATCTCGATAGAGTTGTATATCTTTTCAAGGTGCCTTTTCGTTGCGCTGTACTGAAGTAGTGTGAAAACACCGAGAATAATTATAAGCAGCGCAACAAAGCCTGCAAGCCTTAGCGGGTCAAAATTCGGTGTATTCCTCAGATATTTGTCGGCCTGGTCCATAACAATGGTTGTGAAACCGCTGATGCCGAGCATAATAAACGTCTGCAATATAAACCAGCGTGACAGGCCTCTGTTAAGCGGAATGTCGTTTGGGTTAATCTGCCCCTTGCGTTTTTTTCTTTTCTTACTCATTTTGTTATCTCAACCTTATATCCGAAGCCTTTTATTGTTATTATTTCAAACTCGTTACAGTTAACGAGCTTGTTTCTCAGGCGGTTGATATGGGTCTTGATTGTGTCCTCCGTGCATTCGGAGTCGATGCCCCATATTTCATCAAGAAGCTGTTTTTTTGTAAAAATTTTGCCGGGGTATGACAGGAATTTGTAGAGCAGGTCAAACTCTTTGCGCGAGAAGGGGATTATCTCTCCGTCGTAAGAGGCAACGTGCTCCGCCTCGTCGATTGAAAGCTTGCCGATTTTTATCTGGCGCTCGGTTGCGATTCTCGCTCTGCGAAGAAGCGCGTTTACTCTGAGAAGAAGCTCATCGTAATCGACGGGCTTTGTGACGTAATCGTCAGAGCCGAGGTTGAATCCTTCGCGCTTGTCCTGAAGGGTCTGCTTTGCCGTGAGAAGAAGTACGGGAGTGTTGAAACCTTCGCTGCGGATTCGCTGAAGCAACTCGAAACCATCCATATTAGGCATCATTATGTCACTTATAACAAGGTCGATATGGCGTGAGTAAAATACGTCAAGCGCATCAAATCCGTCATCGGCACAAACGACCTCAAAATAGGGCTTTAGTCTTGTGGCGGTGAGAAGCTGAGTGTTTTTATTGTCTTCGACGATAAGAATAACTGCCATTTTTATCACCTTTAGTATAAAATAGTGCAAATGTATAATACCACTTATGATAAGTTTTTGCAACATATCGTTTACTGTGCTGTTACTGATTATTTACAATCGTGTTACTGTTAAATATTAGAATAACCTCGCAGTCACAGGTGTGGCAGAAACCTGTGCGTGCAATCATAAAGGTACTTTGATGTCCAACAAATACCTTTCTATATTCCCTTTTTGTGTAGCCCTAGCGGGCAGAAGCAAAAACAACCGCAGTCGAAAGATTGCGGTTGTTTTTTTGTGTTTCAGGTAGAAGTCCGCAACATAAAAATATCGTCAAACTTCTTCCCTAAAGTTTCAAAATGTGTTATATTTATAATCAGATTGTTATTCGGAGGTTGTTTTTATGGATAAAAATAAGCTTATTGAAGCACGCGGCTGGATTCGTTCAGAGCTTGAACGCTGTGCGGATTTCTGGCTCAAAAACGGT
>JAZRRT010000103.1:0-4061 GCA_045650985.1 Acutalibacteraceae bacterium
AAACGTGCTCTGCCGGTGTAGCAAGAACGGCGCGGAGAATATCCTCCGTGCTGGGGTTCATTGTCTGACCTCCGCTGACGATTCTGTCAGCGCCGAGCTGATAAAAAAGCTCTTCAAAGCCTTCACCTGCGCAAACGGCAACGAAGCCGAACTGCTTTTCGATTTCGGCAACCTCAGGCTCGTCGTAAGCAGGCTGTTCGGGCAACTGCTCCTGCTCAACAACGTTATTGCTGTGCTGATAACGCATATTGTCAATTTTGATATTTACGAGCGCACCGTATTTGAGACCTGCCTGAATTGCATTACCCGGATCGTTTGAATGAACGTGAACCTTGATGATGTCGTCATCGTCGACAACTACTACGCAGTCGCCGATACTCTCGAGATATGCTCTGAGCTTCACGGCATCAGTCGGCTCGGGATTCACACGGTTTACGATAAATTCGGTGCAGTAGCCGAACTTGATGTCCTCGTTAACCGTTGCCGCTGCAGAAACAGACTGAACGGGTGCAACGGGATTATCACCCGAATCAACCATGCCCTCGCCCTTGAATACGCTGAGCATACCCTCCATAACAAGAAGAAGTCCCTGTCCGCCTGCGTCAACAACGCCGGCTTTTTTAAGCTGAGGCAGAAGTTCGGGAGTTTTATCAAGCGAAACCTTTGCGGCCGCGCATACCTTCTCCCAAAGGTCAACAGGGTCTGTGCCGTCCTTTGCAAGCTTTGCCGCTTCTTCACCTGATTCGCGGATAACCGTAAGAATTGTGCCCTCTGTGGGCTTCATAACTGCACCGTAAGCGGACTTTGCACCCTCCTCAAGCGCTTTTGCAAGCGACACGGAGTCAATCTCCTCAACGCCTTTGAGAGCCTTTGAGAAGCCTCTGAAAATAAGCGAAAGTATTACGCCGGAATTACCTCTTGCACCTCTGAGAAGCGCGGAGGCGGTTTTTGCGGCAACCTCACCTGCCGGCATACCGCCGGGAAGAATTGACAACTCTCTTGCGGCTGCACGCATTGTCATCGACATATTTGTACCCGTATCACCGTCGGGCACGGGGAAAACGTTAAGCGCATCAACAGTGGTTTTGCTGTTGTCTATGTTGTTTGCTGCGGAAATCACAGCTTCACGCAGAGTATTACCGTTAATCACTTTTTCTACCTCAGCTTTCTGCTTTCATTCCGTCAACAAAAACTTTGATTGAGCCTACCTTGAGACCTGTTGCCTGCTCGACGGTGTATTTAACCTTGTGTGTTATGCTCTGGCAAATTGCCGATATATTGAGACCGTAAGTTATGATGATGTGAAGCTCAATAAAGAGTCCGTCATCATGCATTGCAACGGCTACGCCCTGATCGGGGAATATCTGCCCTTTTTTGATGAACGCCCTGAATTGCTGACGTGTGTTTGAATGTGCCATACCTACAACACCGAAGCACGATGAGGCGGCATTGCCGATAAGGTTTGTGAAATAGGTTTCAGTTATCTCGACCTTACCCATGTGATTTTCAAAATGAATCATTTGGTTCCCTCCGTTTTTGTTTTTACCGACCAACTGTCTATGTTGTAAAAATTGTCATAACAGGTTCCCTTGATTTCTGAAGTGAAGTCGCGGGAATATATTTCGACTCCGCAGCGATAGCATACGGGGACAAAAGGCATTTCTGATTCAAAAGCTTTGCAAAAATCAGCCAGCGAGCTTTCTCCCGAAAGCATTGACAAATACTCGTCGTAACACACCGTAAACTCGGTTTCGTTTTCGTCGGTAACTCTGATATTGCAATTAGGCACACCGTATGAAGTGAAGAACGGTGTAATATTCATATTTGCAGGGAGCTTTATTTCGCCGAGATACATTTCATAGTTGCCCTCTGCAATTGCTTTGGCATAATCGCTGTAAGACAGCTCTATTATTCTCACGTTGAAGTTGAGCTTTGCGAGCTGTTCTTTTATCTGCTGTGCGGCAGCCATCTTGAAATCGTTATCCTTACACACTGTGAGGTTGCAGGTAAGACTCTTTGACGTACTGCAACGGTAGCCGTAATGGTTGATTGACGTATAGCCTGCCTGCTCAAGCAATGCTTTGGCGGCATCAACCTCAGCCGACATTTTTGAGCTGACGGTTACGTCCTTCATTGCGCTCCAGGCAGGATTGAAAGGTACAGCGGCCGCTGTGGCGTGACCCTGAAAACCCTGCGAAACAATCTCGTTACGGTCAATAAGCATTGAAACGGCACGTCTTACAACCGTTTCGGTGAAAATGGATTTTTCGTCGTTGAAAGCAAGATAGACAAAATTATTTGTCGGCACAACGCTCAGACCTGCATTGACTCGCGTGTACTTACCTGATGAAAGGTCGTTATACCAGTAATCGTAGTTGCCTATCTGCATACCGTAAGCAAGACCGTCCGAATCGTTGACCTCAAAAAGAGATATGGTGCCGACGTTAAGAGACTCCGCACGGTTGCAATACGGATTGCGCACAAGAGTTGCCGTGGGCAACGCGCCGTTGATAATGTATCTTCCCGCACCCGTGGGCGGCACAATATCGAACAGGTTTGTATCGTCATACTGCGTCTGTACCGTGCCCTGCTTTACAATCGGGAAATCAAGGCAGGCAAGTGCATTTACGTCCGCACTGCGAAGTTCAAACACAACGGTGCCTGCGCCTGCCGTTGCAGACTTAATATCGGAAAGGCGCGATGAGTAGTAGCTGCTTTTTTTCGACTGCTCAAAAGAATAGACAACGTCGTCAGCCGTTATTGCCGTGCCATCCGAAAAACGGATTCCGCTTTTCAGCGTAACGTTAAGAAGCGTACCCGAGTTTGTATAACCGCTTATCAGCAAAGGCTGAATGGTAAAGGTGCTGTCAATGCACACAAGTCCGTCATAAAGCAGTGTTACAAGAGAGCGGTTAACCGAACTTATATCTTTGAATGGGTCTACCGTATCGTTATGGGCAACGGGCAACGTGATTGTGTAATTTACAGCAGAGGCTGAACCGTCTGCACCGCCCTGCCCGTCAGCATCGGAGCCGTCGGATTTGCCCGAGCACGCACACAGCGAAAACACAGTTGCAACCGCAAGTATTATGCTTATAAATCTGAAGGGATTCTTCATAGTTTATCCTCTGATATTAATCCGTTGTACGTCAACGGTTTTTCCGCTTTGTTTATCTATATCGAACAGACACGCACAAAGCATACATTCACCGCTGTTGTTTTCAAAGCGTGTCGGCATACCTGTTCTGAGCTTTGTTATGATATTCTGCGGCGCAACACCGAGCACGGATTGAACGGTGCCGACCATACCCAGATCCGTAATATAGCCCGTGCCTTCGGGGAGAATCTGCTCATCCGCCGTCTGCACGTGTGTATGAGTGCCGAAAACCGCACTAACCCTGCCGTCAAGATAAAAGCCGAGTGCGCGCTTTTCACCTGTTGCCTCTGCGTGGAAATCAACAAGCTTTATGCGGCAATCGCTTATCTCGTCAAGACATCTGTCAACAGCCGTGAACGGATTGTCGCCGTCCATAAATGCGTTGCCCGCAAGGTTGATTACGCCTATTTTCACACTGCCCATATCCGCAACGGCAACACCTTTGCCCGGGTTGCCATCGTAATAATTGGCAGGTCTGATTATATCGTGACGCGAATCAAGCGTATCGTAAATCTCTTTGCGACGGTATACGTGATTGCCCGTGGTGATAAGGTCAACACCGCAGCTGAAAAGATAATCTGCCGAGTCGGGTGTTATACCGTTGCCTGCGGCTGAATTCTCACCGTTAGCAATGCAGAAATCAACGCCGTACTGTTTTTTTATTGTCGGCAGACGGCGGCGCAGATATTCGCAGCCGGGCACACCGACAACATCACCAATCGCAAGTATAACCATCTGTTATCGGTCACTCCCCTGCTGTATAATCATTGAAAATTAAGTTGTTATTAATTGCGCTTTCCTGAACGAGCATTGAGTCGTTCTCCGTAACGGTGCCGTCACAGTCTGCATCGGCTGCAACCGTGTACACAGCGTGTGTAGGCTCGAGCAGACCTATTGCATACAT
>JAZRRT010000104.1:0-9247 GCA_045650985.1 Acutalibacteraceae bacterium
TGTTGTGTCGATATTGTCACCGTGCTTTGCAATCATATCATCGATTACTGCGCGGAGCGGCTCAAGAAGAGTATCGTTCCAATAAACAAGCTCGTGCTCGGGAGCACGGGGCAGAAGAATGAATGCACCGCCCTGTGTGAAACGGCTCTGAAGCTCAGACGAAGCCCAGTAAGGCATATCGCTGTCATCAAGCTGAGCATCAACATAATCTGCGTGACCGATGCCGTGAAGGAAGATTACAAGCGGATATTTCGTATCATCATTCTCGCCTACGGGAGAATAGTAGCAATAATCAAGTGCGTAATCGCCCGCTTTGGGCGCAACGTCGCTTTCAAACTCATCTCTGAGCGCCTGAATGCCTGAAGATACGGGAAGTGCCTCTTTTTCGACTGTCTCAGCAGATGCACCTACACTCAGCGGAATAAGCACCATACACATAACCATTAAAAACGAAATGAATTTTTTCAAACACATCACCCCATATAACATTGCGTACATTTTACCAAAAAAATTTTTTCCAGTCAATTATATTGATGAATAAAGTTCTTGCCCGTAGGTAACAAATGTGTTAACATAACAACTACAAAAGCCTTAAGGAGGTAATTATGAAGAATCTTTTTTCTTTTTTAGCAACAAGGCAAATAGTTGCGCTTAAGAATTTCGCTCAAATCCCCGCAGATATTCTCAAGGCAATATTCAAATTCGACTTCAAGCGTGTTATTGCGCTTATCGTTGCGGCGTTTCAGCTGCTTGGTATGGCTTTTCTCGACACACCGATAACGCCGTACAAAAACAGTATAGATATGGATAAATTCAAGCTCGTCTGGGAGGACGATTTTGATAAAGGATTTGACACAACAAGGTGGCAGGGTCACTACGTATACGGTGCAAATGATACACAGCTTCGCGACACGGCATGGTGGAACAGAGATCAGGTAAGTTTCACCGAAGACGGTTGCTTAAAGCTTACCGTTGAATACAAAGAGGACGGCCCCAAAGGCGCAGGCTACTACTCCTACGGAATGGAAACCAACCCTAACAAATGTTATGACAGCGGATTTGTCGGCTACGAACAGCTTTACGGATATTTTGAGATAAGATGTATTCTGCCCAAAGGCGCAGGCATCAACCCCGCATTCTGGCTTCTGACGGACGGTATGTGGGACGATGACACGGACGGCGGCATAAGCGGAGCCGAAATAGACATACTTGAAACAAACACAAATTACGATCCGACAAGCCCGAGCTTCAACTCGATTGTTCAGACAATACACGTAGACTCATACGAAGAAGCTCACAAATGGGAAAACCAGGGCGAATACTACGCCGACGACCCGTACAACAAATTCAACACCTACGGAGTTGAATGGAACGAAGAGGAATATATTTTCTACATAAACGGTGTTGAAACCGCAAGAACGTCATTCGGCGGCGTGTGCCAGGTACCGCTTTATCTGATTATCTCTGTCGGCGTTGACGAAAAGGTTTATGAAAACGATTTCCTGCCTACCGCTATGACGGTTGACTACGTAAAATGTTACCAGTACAAATAAGCAGAAACACCGAAGCTCTTTGCGGAGCTTCGGTGTTTTAATTTATTTTTCTTTTTGCTGTGACGCATACAATCGCCTTGCCTCAAAGAAAGCGAAGACAATACAAACCCACGAATACACTGAAAAGATAAGAAACGGCCACATTTCGGGCGAATCCTTAACCATTACAATATTGAGGAATATTCCTAGCAGACCGTTTATCAGCATCAGCACCGTGTACTCAACAAACGCAAACATTGTCATAAAGTAAACGACAATACCCAGCAGGGTCGAAATGCTGTCAAGAAAAACGTACTTCGCACCCGACATGGGCAGAAATTTCCACATAAGCACCAACGCAACGAGAAATCCTGCCGCCAACAAAGCGCGCTTGCCCCACGAAAGCTTGCGAAGCAGGGTTGAGCTGCCGCGCTTGTTTTTGTTCCACCTTATAAATGTCAGAAGCTGAACCGGGCACGAAAAAAGGAAGGCGGAAAACGCCGAACCGTAAAGGCAGTAATGAACGTAGACAACACCGTAAACTATGGAGTTTATGCTTCCAAGCAAGTTTGCAAACCTGTTGACGCGAGACTGAAGGAGCGCAATAAAAAGCGAAACGTAAAGCGGCATTACGCGAAGAAAGTTTTGTCCGCTCATAACGGCAGTAACCGTAATCAACACGGCCGTGCACACCATAAGCACTGTAACCACTATGTTTTTTGCCGACGTACGTTTCAGTAATTTTTTCAAACCGCCACCCCCCTCTTTTTTAACCACCGAAGTATTATACACACTAAATCCCAAATAAGCAATATTAAAATTAAACAATTAGCTTTTATTCTCAAAAGCAATATAATAATCCCAAAAAAAATTGACACACCGCATCAAGTGTGATATACTGATTCCGTAATTAAAAATAAAAAAGGAGGAATTGATGTGAAAAACATTAAAAAAGCCATCGCACTTTTGTTGGCAGTAATTATGCTCTCAAGTGTATTCATCTTCCCCTCTGCTGCTGCAGACACAGCGGAAGAACCTGCTGAGGAGCCGATTGTTGCAAGAATGTATTTCGGCCATCTCACAAGAAACCACAACATCGAAGGTCACACCTGGATTTATATCGAGAACCTCACAAACAAGACTCTCGAAATAGGTGCAGGCTACAAACTTGCTAAGGGCAAGGGCGTATCCATCGGCTCATACGGTACATCCGTTGACAAGCCCGGTCTCTACTACAACGTTGAGGCTTACAGATACCAGAACCCCAAGTACATCGACCTTTCCATCAGCATCAGTAAAGAGCTTACCCAGAGCGACCTTGACAAAGTTAACACAACTATCAAGAAGTGCAACTACTGGAGCTACCTTTTCAACTGTGCTTACACAGCTATCAAAATCTGGAACTCTGTCCCCGGTGACAATATGATTTATCTCTTTGCACCGATTCTTACAATGATGCAGGTTCTCGCATCCAAGAACGACACCAAGGGCTTCCCGATGACATACGGAGACTGGAAAAAGGATTGCTTCTTCCAGGTAGCAGAAGGCGGCACAGTAACACTTGAGCCCGCAGATCCGACGTATTAATCCGTACATCCGACTATAACGCAACAAGGTTTGCAACGGTAACCACCGAAGCAAACCTTGTTTTTTTATGCTGTTACAAATCAATCTCACTGTAATTATGAATATAGATGTCGGCAATATCTTTAAGCACGTGTGTTTTCGGCTCGCTCGGGTCATAAATGCCAACCAGATTATAGCCGCTTGCCTTTGCGGTTTCAGCGGCATAGAGCGCATCCTCAAACACCCACGTTGTCTCCTTTTCCGTACCGAGTGCCTCGAGCACAACATCGTAAACCTTTGATTGTGTTTTTGCGGCACCTACGGTGTATACGGAATATATTGCGGAAAAGTACTCAAGCAATCCGTACTTTGCAAGCAGTGAACTGAGTGCGGACTCGCTAGTGGCAGTTGCAATGCCCATACGCACACCCTTGGCCTTCAGCTTTTCGAGGAAGTCGGCAATATCATTTTTAGGCTCTGCCTCCGAAAGATAACAAGTTTCAATAAACTTAAAGAAATCTTCAAAGAGCTCTTTATCCGTCATCTGCATATTAAAACGTACGTTTGCAAGCGCAAGCACCTCCTGCAAACGAAGCCCCTGAAACACCTCGTTATCCTCCTGCGTAAGCGTTATGCCGTGATGAGCAAGGTATCTCTCCTTTATCCCCATCCATATATGCATTGAATCAAAAAGCGTTCCGTCAAAATCAAAAATTGCACCGGTAATTTTCATATCCGTCTCCGTTTTTCAGAATTTATAAACACTGCGGCTATTATAACACAGTAATTTTTCCGTTTCAACAGACTCTTTCAAAGAAGCCTGAAACGAGGTGAAATCACGGCAGATTCCGCCGCCCATAAAGTCTGAACACCGTTTTAAATCCTAACCTTTTTTATTATATGCAGTATCATCAGCTCTGCATTGGCTGTTGACAAAATATATTGACACGTTACTGCGCATTTTGTAAAATGAAAATACAACTATTACGGAACGGAGAATAATATGGATATTTCAACAATTATCACCTTCATAAAACAGGTAGCCGCAACCTTTATGGCACTTATTACAATGATGTTGCCCGCAACCGCCGACACATCAAAGCTGACCTACGGCGCAAAAAATCCCGATGAGTTGGTTATGAGCTTTTCTGCCGTTTCGGACGTACACGTAGAAACAAACAACCCCGACGCATACAATGCTTTTGCCGCCCTTATAAACGGCGTAAAGGCAGGAGAAGACCACAGCGCCGCCGTATTCCTCGGCGACAACGTAATGAACGGACAACTGCTTGAAAACTTCTTTTTCTATATGGGTGTCAAGGCAGTAAACCCTGCCGAGCACAACCTTATTGCCATCGGCAACCACGACCTCGGCAACGGTCATGGTGACTATGCAAAACTGCGCAAAAACTACCTGAACAACAACCGACTTTATCTCGGTAACAAGCTTGAAAACACATACTATTACAGAATCATCAACAGCTGTTATATGATTTTTCTCGCTTCCGAGGACCTTACGGTAAACGATTTTGTGATGAGTGCAGAACAGCTCGAATGGCTTAAAGCCGTACTCAAAGAGGCTGACGCCGCAGATGCTCCCATCTTTGTATTTAACCATCATCCCATTCACTACATCAAGGGAATGGACACCAACACACTAACCTCACTTCTCAGTCAGTACGATAATCTGCTTTACATCCACGGTCACATTCACAACCATCTCGGCACAGACAACTTCTATACCCGCGAAGGTGTTAACTGCATCAACCTCCCCCGCTCAACAGAAATTGTTGACTATGAGCCGGGTGACGGAATTGTTGTCGAGGTTTATGAAACCGAAATTCTCGTCAGAGGCAGAGACTTTATCAACGGCGAATGGATTGAAGAGCTTGTTTACACCTATCCGCTGAGCAAATAACCCCGCACAATGGAGAATACTATGAGCAACATTACACAAATAACGGATTTTCTTGCTCCAGAGTTGGATGTATATGCGCGCCTGAGCGAAGTTCAGCTTTTAAACCGAGAATTTCCCGAAAAAGGCTTATTCATTGCGGAAAGCCCGAAGGTTATTGAACGCGCGCTTGATGCAGGGTATGAACCCGTATCCTGCCTTATGGAAAAAAGGCACATCGACGGAGAAGGCAAGCAAATTCTTGCGCGCATAAACGACACTCCTGTTTTTTGTGCGGAGTTTGATATTCTGACACAGCTTACAGGCTTTAAACTGACCCGCGGTATGCTGTGTGCAATGAGGCGCAAGCCTCTGCCCGACGTAAAAGAACTCTGCAAAAACAAAAGCAGAATCGTTATATTGGATAAGGTTATGAATCCGACAAACGTCGGCGCAATAATCCGTTCAGCCGCAGCGCTCGGAATGGATGCCGTAATCCTCACCCCCGGTTGCTCTGACCCGCTTTACAGACGCGCGGCACGAGTAAGTATGGGCACCGTGTTTCAGATTGAATGGACGTTTTCTGCCGATGACAGCCTCGATGAGATAAAGGCTCTCGGCTTCAAAACCGTAGCAATGGCACTCAAGGATAATTCACTTTCGGTTAACGACCCTATTCTGACCGAGCAAAACAAACTCGCTGTAATTATGGGCACGGAAGGTGACGGGCTTGCCGAGCAAACAATTGCCGACTGCGATTTCACCGTAAAGATACCGATGCACAACGGCGTTGATTCGCTGAACGTTGCCGCCGCTTCTGCAGTAGCGTTTTACCAGCTCGGAAACAAACAAAACTGAACCGATAAACGAAGTCGGTTAAATGCCGCACGAACCGAATTGCACAAATAAACATTGTTCTTTTCAGGCTTTGGTGATATAATTCAGACAGACTGATTAAAGGAGTAATTAAAATGAAAAAACTGACAGACGCATTCGTTCTTTCCAATGGGGTAAAAGTGCCCTGCGTTGGTTACGGAACATACCTTACCCCCAACGGAGAAATCGCAAAGAACTCTGTTATCGAAGCAATAAATTCAGGATACCGCCATATCGACACCGCATTTGCCTACGGCAACGAAACCGCTGTCGGCGAGGGTATCAAAGCCACAAGCGTTAAAAGAGACGAGATATTTGTAACCACAAAGCATTGGGTTACCATGCGCGGCTACGAAAACGCAACAAAGGCAATTGACATTTCACTCCAAAACCTTGGGCTTGACTATCTTGATTTGTATCTTATTCATTGGCCGTGCGTAGAAAAGGTTTCTCCCGATTGGAAAGAGATAAACGCAGGCACGTGGAAAGCATTTGAAGACGCATACAAAAACGGAAAAATCCGCGCAATCGGTGTTTCAAACTTCCAGAAGAAGCACTACGATGCTTTGGTCGAGCGTTGCGACATCAAGCCGATGGTAAACCAGATTGAGTTCCATCCCGGCTACACACAGCCCGAAACGGTAACGTATTCACAGGAAAACGGTATGCTTGTTCAGGCATTCAGCCCTCTTGGCTGCGGTGCTGTTCTCGGCAACGAAACGCTCGCTGAAATCGCAAAGAAATACGACAAGAGCGTTGCACAGATATGCCTCAGATTTGTTCTTCAGTCAGGTCTCAACGTGCTTACAAAGTCCGTTACACCCTCAAGAATAATTGAAAACGCACAAATCTTTGATTTCGAGCTCAGTGCCGAAGATATGGCGATTATCAATGCCATGCCCGAAACAGGCTTTACGGGCTGGCTTCCCGAAAATGCACCCGCCGACGCAATAGTTTAAAACAAATTACGCGCAGAATATAAAATCCGTCCGTGCCGCATACGCTCGGGCGGATTGTTATTTATACCTTCAATATAAAAAAAGAAGTTGCATAGTATCGGCTTATTTATTATAATGAACCATATAAACATCTGCTGTTAATTCAGAGGACAATTCAAATGATAAAAGAACTTATTCACGACCCGATTTTACTCAGCATAAAATCGGAAAAAGCAACACAAGACGATTTGCAGGCGGCACAGGACTTGCTGGATACCCTCACCGCCCATAAAGACAGCTGCGTCGGTATGGCGGCTAATATGATTGGTGTGCACAAACGCATTATTGCCTTTGATAACGACGGCAGTTATACGGTAATGTTCAACCCTGAAATAATAAAACAATCAGGTCCTTACGATACGGAAGAAGGTTGCCTTTCTCTGCTCGGCGGTCCCCGAAAGTGTAAGCGTTATAAAACAATAAAAGTGCAGTGGCAAACGGCTGAATTCCAGACCCGTATCAAAACATTCGCGGGTTTCCCTGCGCAGATAATTCAGCACGAAATCGACCATTGCAACGGTGTGCTGATATAAGGTGAAAATATGAGTTTTTATATTGAGCTGATTGGCTGCGAAAAAACAATAATGAGTAATCCCGAAGGCAAGCACCCCTACTTCGCCTGGCCTACGGTTGCAAGGCTGCAGAACGGAACGGTTGCGGTAGGTGCATCAGGTTATCGTGTGGAGCACATCTGCCCCTTCGGCAAGGCTGTTGTTTCGTTCAGCTATGACGGCGGCGAAACGTATTCAGAACCGAAGAGCGTTATTGATACCGTACTTGATGACCGAGACACGGGCTTTGCTGTTTTTGGCGAAAGCGGACTTATTGTCACCTCCTTCACAAAGGACATTGAAACGCTCAGAGAAAAAATGCCGCAGACACAGGAGTGCATTGACTACATCAATTCTGTTTGCGCGGAAGCTGAAGCTGAGGCATCGGGTGTAAATTTCAGAATAAGCCGTGATTACGGTAAGACATTTGGTGAAATACACAAGTCCCCCATCTCCTCTCCTCACGGCCCGACCGTGCTTAACGACGGTACGGTTTTGTGGGTAGGCAGAATCCTCGGCATACACAACCACATCGAAGCGCACACCATAAACACCGATACGGGTGAAATGACTCTGCGCGGAAAAATGGAGCTGTATAAATGCGATGAGTTTGAGGACATTTATTTCTACGAGCCGCACGCAGTACAGCTTGCTGACGGCAGGATAATTTGCCATCTTCGTGCAGAGAACAAGGCTAAAACAATGTTCACGCTCTATCAGACGGTTTCGCTTGACAACGGCATAACCTGGAGCAAACCCAAACAGATTATAAAAGATGACAGCGGTGCACCATCGCATCTTTTTGTGCATTCTTCAGGCACGCTTATAGCCGCATTTTCGCACAGAGAAATGCCCTGCGGAATCCACGTTATTTTAAGCTCTGACGGCGGCGAAAGCTGGAGCGATGAATTTGCGATTTACGAAAATCTCTGCACAGATGACCTTGGTTATCCCGCTACAACAGAGCTTGATGACGGCAGTCTGCTGACCGTTTTCTACGCTAAAGACAACGAAGAATCACCCGCCGTCATACGACAGCAAAAATGGAAGATTAAACAGAAACACAGAGGATAATATGACTGCACTGCTTATTGTTATTTACATAGCGTTTGTTTCGCTCGGGTTTCCCGATTCGCTTTTCGGTGTAACGTGGCCCGTTGTTCACGTCGAATTCGGTTTGCCCGAAAATTTCGGCTCGGTTTACAGCATAGTTACGGCTGTTTCGACGGGCGGTATCGCATTCATCGCAGGTCCGCTGCTACGCAAATTCGGCACGGGCAAAGTAACGTTTTTCTCAACCCTGCTCACCGCACTCGGACTTATCGGCATAAGCCTTTCGCCGAATATAATAGTTATGATGATTTGCACGATAATTATGGGCTACGGCGCAGGTGCGATTGATACGGGTCTCAACAACTTCGTTTCGCTTCATTATAAAGCAAAGCATATGAACTGGCTGCATTGCTGCTGGGGTCTCGGTGTTACAGTCAGCCCGATTATAATGTCTGCATTTCTCGGCGGCGACAGCACGTGGCGCAACGGATACCGTATTGTCGCACTCATTCAGTTTGCGATTGCACTTATCATTCTCGCAAGCCTTAAAAAGTGGAACATCCAACCGAAAAAGCTTGCCGAAGAAGCACCGAAAGAGCTTGTGAAAAAATCCTTTTTCGATTTGCTGAAAGAAAAAGGAATGATAACAAGTATCCTCTCACTCGGTCTTTACTGTGCAGGTGAATTCACAATAGGCACCTGGGGTGCAACCTATGCGGTCAACGTTCTTGCCGTTTCACCCGATGAAGCCGCAAAATGGATTTCACTTTACTTTGG
>JAZRRT010000105.1:0-5086 GCA_045650985.1 Acutalibacteraceae bacterium
AAACAATGACTGCGTATAAAGACGATGTTGCGCTCAGCCTTACGCCAACTGAATTTATGATTCTTTCAACCCTTGTTCAAAACAGCGGTGTGATTGTTACCCGTGCAATATTGCTCGAAAAAATCTGGGACTGTGACGGCAGCTTTGTTGACGATAACACGCTTTCCGTTCATGTCAGCCGCCTTCGTGAAAAGCTCGGCACAAATCAGATTTCAACAGTACGAGGTATCGGCTACAGATGGGAGGACAGCAAATGACCTCTCTTGAAACTGGGTTAATTATTATTTGCTCCTGTTTATTTGTTGCTTTAATAATATTAACCGTTTTATATATCAAGAATAAAAAGGGCATTGAAAAGCTCTCGCAAAAGACAGATGCTTTTCTCAATAACGGCGAAAAAGTCGGCATCAGCACTCAGGATAACAGCCTTGCAATGCTGCAGAACAGCATAGCTGACCTTGAAAACAGGCTTATTCTTGAGCGTGACAACACAATTTCACAGTCAAAGCGAAATGCAGATTTTATTGCCGATGTTTCGCATCAGCTTAAAACTCCGCTTGCAGGCTTGAAATTATATTGCGAAATGCAGCAGACGCAGGACGAAAACAGCTATGCACAAAAGCAGCTGCAGCTCGTTGTAAAAATGGAAAGCCTCGTAAAGAGTCTGCTCAAGCTCGAAAAGCTGAAAAGCGATGCCTACACTATGGAGTTTAACGAGCAGAAAGCGGAAAACATAGTCGGTGAGCTGGTGAGTGAATTCCGACACCTTTTCCCTAATAAAAGCATAACCGTTTCGGGCGAAGCCACTATGCGCTGCGATAAGCAATGGCTCAGCGAAGCAGTAGGTAACATCATCAAAAACGCAGGTGAGCATACAGCCGAAAACGGAAAAGTAGATATTAAAATTGAGCAGACCGATGCTTCAACCGTCATAATTGTTGAGGATAACGGCGGCGGTATTCCGGGCGAAGAGCTGCAAAAAATCTTCGGCAGATTTTACCGCACAAGCAATGCCGCAGCAGACAGTGCAGGAATAGGAATGTCCATATCAAAGGCTATTGTTGAAAAGCACCACGGAACTATCTTTGCTGAAAACGGCAAAGAGGGATTAAAAGTTACAATCTGCCTGCCACGCTATGACGGCGGCTTGAAAATTTAAAATATTAAGAAATCTTTGAAAAATCATCCGTTTTTGCGGGTGATTTTTTTGTTATCTTACGAAATCTTAAGGTTAATGTAAGTTAAAAGTAAGATTGATATTTTACAATATAGTCAAAGTAAAGGAGTGTAAATATATGAACATTATCGAATGCAAGGATTTGACGAAGGAATATTTAAGCGGTGAAAACGTGGTCAAAGCGGTTGACAATGTAACTGTCGGCTTTGAGCAGGGCGAATTCTGCGCCGTAACGGGTCCCAGCGGCTCGGGTAAATCAACCTTGCTCCACGTGTTGAGTAGCCTTGAAAATCCCACAAGCGGTACTGTTACCTACAACGGCGAGGTAATGTCAAACTACAACGACAATCAGCTTTCAATCCTTCGCCGCAGACGCTTCGGCTTTGTCTTTCAGGCATATAACCTTGTTCAGGAGCTGACAGGCTACGAAAACATTGTTCTGCCCGTTATGCTTGACCGCAAAAAGGTTGATGAAAAATATATAAAGCGTGTTATAGATATGCTCGGTATTGAAGACAGACTCGAGCACCTGCCGTCCGCACTTTCGGGCGGTCAGCAGCAGAGAATCGCAATTGCCCGTGCGCTTGCAAACAAGCCCTCAATTCTCTTTGCTGATGAGCCTACAGGTAACCTCGACGGTAAGAGCGGCAGAGAGGTGCTTTCGCTTCTCAAATATGTCGGCAAGGAATTCGGCATCACCCTCATTCTCGTTACCCACGATTTGCACGTTGCCGAGCAGGCAGAGAGAATTATAACCATCGAAGACGGCAGGATTGTAAGAGATTCAAAGAATCTGTAATTAAGAGGAGAAAACGATGAAAAAGAATAAACGCCTGACCGTCAACCGTTTGGCGGTGGGTAATCTTAAAACACGAAAAAAGCAGTACACCTTAATGATAATCGGCATACTGCTTGCAATGATATTTTCGAGCGGAACGCTGTTCTTTGTATCGTGCTTTCAAAGCTCAAGAGAAGAACAAGCACGCCGTGAGTCAGGAAATTTCTGGGGATATTTTTATCAACCCAAGGACTATATAGACATTGAGCAGGGCAAAAAAGACGGCTTTATAGAGCAATACGGTTATGGACATATCATCGGCTACGGTTACACGGACGAAGAAAAGCAGGAAAAAGGCACTCCGATTGCATGGCTGGATGAAGACGCAAAACAGCTTTACTATGTAACTGTTATCGAAGGCAGATACCCCGAAAACGAGGGTGAAATTGCGCTTGAAGCTGATGCCGCAATAAGGCTTGGAATTGAGCCGAAGGCAGGCAAAGAGATTAAGCTCTCCGTGCTTACAGCAGACGGCGAAGCATATTTACCGCAGGCAAACGAAAAAACATATAAGCTTGTAGGCATTCTTGAAGACAAGCGTGCTCATATTGAAAATTTTAACGGTATGGGACCTGAAGTGCTTCCGATGGCTGCTGCATTCGTAAGTGAAAAAGAACCGCTCGGTGCAGGCGGAAAAGAAAATATTGCACTTTACTACAATCCCACTGAGGATGCTATAAAAGAAACTATAGAAAAGAAAGATCCTCACGGAAATATTTATAAGCAAACTCCCTTCAACGAATATTTTCTTTTCAACATTTATGAGAAATTTGACACGGACAAAACCGTATCAAGAAGTATGACTCACGTTGCCGAGTGGTACGGCTCAACACTTGCAATTTTCACTAATGTTTCGGTTGTTGCCGTGCTTGCGGTTGTTCTGTTGTTAGCTTCGTGTATGGGTATCATAAACGCATTTACAACCAACCTTCAGGAACGCCGCCGTCAGATAGGCTTACTTCGTGCCGTAGGTACAACCAAGCGGCAGATTATAAATATCTTCGGCCGAGAGGCTTTTATTATCACACTCATCTGTGCACCTATAAGTGTTTCATTTTCTTATTTTGGAGTGTGGCTGTTTGCAAAATTAATGGGCGGCAGCTTTATCTTCCTGCCTGACCCGTTTGTTCTTATCGGTACAACGGTTGTCAGTGTTGCCTGCGTTATGCTTTCTGCACTTATTCCGCTTTATTTTGCTGCGCGTGTTTCGCCGATGCAGGCTATACGCAATATTGACTTGAGCAGAAAAATGAAGCGTAAGAAAATCAAGCAGGAAAAAGAGTTTAATGCACCCAAGCTCCTTGCAAAGCGCAGCATAAAATTCTATAAGGCAAAGCAAATCGGTGTCAGCATTATTCTTGCGCTCACAATTCTGCTCACCTGTTTCGGCTTTTCCATATTGAAAACAGAGTTTCTCCATTCGGGTTGGGATGTCTATAATATCGGAGATTATAAGATAACCCGTGGCGGTTATCCGATGTCATCAAACTTTGTAAATATGCCCAATCTCACAGGCGGCATTTCTTCTGCTGAGCTTAATGAGCTTGCTTCATTTCCGCTTTTCGGTTCTATGTACGGAAGTAAAAGCTACCTCTCCTTTATTGAAACTGAAGAATATTCCGATTATATGGATTTGCTTTCTCTTTCTTGGCAGGGAATCCGATATACCATAAATCACGATAACGGTCTGTCGGCACTGTTAGAAGAAGAGAAAAAGGACGTTGAAACGCTTAAAAAATATTGGTTTGCAGAAGGGGAAAACGAACAGTATACGGCACTTAAATCTGCCGTAAAAACAGAGAAGGAACTGTTCAGGTCCGAGATTAAGGCTTTTGATGAAATATTGTTTGATAAGAATCTTAAGCGATTTGAAATAATTGAAGGCAAAATCAATATTGATAAACTCAATTCGGGTGATGAGATAATTCTTGTTGCTCCAAAACGAATCGGTTTTGATTTCATACTGAATAAAGACGGCTCTTTATCTATGTACGGTGTTAATGACGTTGACAATTTACCCGACAGTTTCTACAGAGAAAAAAGAGAAATTTTTGCTCTGACAACCCTTGATTACAAGGTAGGAGATACGCTTAAACTGAAAATGCTTAATTCAGAAGCAACAAGCTTCAGTTATTCCAGCGAAGGCAAAGAAGAGTTTGGTAATGTTACAATAAAGGACAAAGAAGTCAAAATCGGAGCAATTGTTTCCCCCTTTTCTTTTGGCGATTATATGAGCTGTCACGATGAACTCAACATAGTTACCACCACTCAAGGTCTGGACGCAATAACAGGGCTCAACCTACCGTATGAAGAATTGTTGATTGATTCCAAAAGCGAAGTCACTCAGGAAACGGATGAGCTTGCAAGCACCTTCCTTAATGGCCTTGTTTCGGGAACAAATTTCCGCTATTATTCAGGATTTTCACAAAACCAAGATGCACGTGAAGGCATACAGACGCTGTTTATCTGCCTGATTTCAATTGTTGTTCTCTTCTTCTCAATCTGTGCAAGCATTGTCAACAACTCACTTACCGCAAAGATAAGAGAGAGCAAGCGTGAAATTGGCACATTTCGTGCTGTAGGTGCATCTGCAAAAGAAATCACGCAATCGTATATCCGCCAGCTTCTTTCAATGTTTGTCTGGGGCTGTTCGGCAGGCTTTGTCGGTTATATAATCGGTCATATAGGTGTGGTTGCGTATTTCAAAGATCAGAGTCTTACCTTTGAAATATGGCAGGCAATGCTGATTATCGCCCTCCTTTTCCTGATTTGCAGTATTAACCTGTACGCAAAAATCAAAAAGGAAATGAAGAACAGTATTGTTGAGAACATCCGTGAACTTTAATTGGTGATTTTATGAAAAAACTATCTTTGATTCTATGTTTAATATTTATCTTTTCCTTCTCCGCTTTTGCCGAAGAAGTACCGTCAACGCCTAAATTGATGGTAACGGAATACACCGTTGACGGAGGTACGATTAGTGCAGGCAGCTCGGCAAAGCTGACAATAAAGCTGACAAACACTCACCGCAGTATTGATATAAAAAATATCAAGCTCACTTTTTCCGACCC
>JAZRRT010000106.1:0-16125 GCA_045650985.1 Acutalibacteraceae bacterium
TGGCCTCCCGACTTCTTCTCGATTTCTTTGCGGCGCTGAATCTCTGCTTTGATTTTTGCTTCGATTTCTGCCTTGCGGTCGTTTTCGGATTTAAGAGCACGATCGATAGCCTCATTAATCTTGGTTTCGCCCGCAGTCTTCCTTTTGTTGGCACGTTTGAGTTCCTCAACAAAAACTTTGCGAATCTCAACTTCTTCCATATCGTAGTTGAGAACAAGATCTTCTGCGAGTCTCTTAAGAAGCTTGGGCTTTAACTTACGCTTCTTGGATTTCATCTCACCGGCCTCAAGCTCGCCCGTATTCTTTTTGAGGAGCATATAGTTGACGGTTGCAAGACGGAAAAGGTCATCTTTATATTCATCGTTGACCATTTCGTTAGTTTCTTTTGCTGTTATTTCATAACCAACTTCGTCGTACGACGAGATGAACTGCCAAAGATTGAGGCAAGCACGGAAGTTGGGGTCTTTCTGAATTACGTTTGTACGCATAATAGGAGGACGTACGGGAGTACAATGCTCAAGGTCGCGCATAAAGGACGATGAGCAGAAGCCGTTGACGACACGCTTGATTCTTTCTATTCTTGCAAGTGCGGTTGCGTTTTCGTCACCGGGATTTATAGCATCTGTGGCTGACATTGTAGAAACAGCCTGAGCGGAAACTTCAAGTTTATAGCTGATTTTTTCATTACCTGCACGAAACTCACTATTCATTGAAAGTGAAGATTTCTTTTCATCCTGCTCCATATTGAACAGAACGTTGTATCGCGTATCGATAAAGTGGCGGAGATTGCGGAGAAGTGTGAAGATAAAGCGGTTTTCATAAATTTCGAAACTTTCTTCACGGAAAACGTTAAGTATCTGGCTGGGTGTAACTCTGTCGCCGTCAACACGGGCAATCATACTTGTATGCTGGGCAAGATGTCGAACAGACTCAGCTGTGATTTTTCTTGCACGTTCAATGGGAACAATTTCTTCTTCCTGAACGATGAACTTACGGGGGTTACGGACAATAGTATCGAGCGCAACTGTACAAGCCTCAATGGCTTCAACCCACTTGAGGTCAATCTTCTTTTCAAAAAAGCGGTTAAACAGCGATATCTCATGCTTACCGCCTTCCATAGCGTCAAGCATATCGCCGTAATATTCGTCACCTGTAAAAATGGGAAGTGACGCATTAGTATATTCACTGTAAAGTTCTTCGAATGAAGTGCCCATTTGGATTCGCCCCTTAAAATCAGAGTTACAATTTATATATGTGCCCTTGCCCTGTTACAAGGGCACATATACAGGATTGGAAAGAATAAATATCAGATCATCTTCTGGAGACGCTCAAGATATTCCTTGGATTCAGTCATATTTGACTTACCGAAGTGCTTGTTGAGATATGTGATAAGACCTGCAATTTCATCGCGGATGAATGAAAGGTTGAGTGATTCAAACTTACGAAGAATCTTATGGCAAAGAACGAAGTCAAGACCGTCGATTTCTGTACCGCCGCAGCCTACGTATGCAGGAACGAAATCCTGAAGCTGCTTAACAATACGGTTACCGAAAGCAAGACGGAAGTGTTCGATGACATAGTCGTCAAGCTCTGCAAGCTTACGAAGGCTTTCTTCAGAAACCTTATATTTTTCTTTACACTCTGCAAACATAGACTCAAGGTGCTTGTAGCTGAGTGTAAGGTTATCAGTCCAGGGAGCTTCAAAGAACTTACCCTTTGTGTTAATGTCAATCGGGATAGCACGGTCATAAACCTTATCAGTAACAGCGAAGGTCGAGTCGTCGTTATTGATTGTGCCGATGTACCACATATTATCCGGAAGTTTGAGCTTACCGTCGGAGAGATGTTTCGGGTCAGTCCGCCAGACTGAGGGAACAAGAGAAACAATCCACTCATCACGGCTGGGCATTTCGAGGATTGAAAGCATTTCAGCAAAGTAGTACTCAACACGGGCGATATTCATTTCGTCCAGGATGGTAAGGTAGATGTCCTCTTTATATGTAGCTTCGTACATC
Source organism: Acutalibacteraceae bacterium (assembly GCA_045650985.1). Taxonomy (GTDB): domain Bacteria; phylum Bacillota; class Clostridia; order Oscillospirales; family Acutalibacteraceae; genus UBA8612. Next base: position 2,016 of record JAZRRT010000106.1, read on the forward strand.
TTCTTGAGAACTTCCGTTTCGTTGAAACGCTTTGTAAATTCGTTGAAGTAACCGAAAAGCTCGGTACGGTCACGCCATGAAGGCTGAACGGAAGCGATGATAGCATCGTTCTGAAGGAACTTACCGAATGAGTAAGGAAGTGAAGTTTTACCTGTACCGGAAATACCCTGTAAGATAATCAAACGGGTTGAAGCAAAAGCAGCAAGGAAGAGACGGAGCGTTCTGTGCTCATAGTAGAGACCCATTCTTGAAGCTGCAAAGTTACGGTACATATCGATAATACCGGGAAGTGTGATTTCGTTGTTGTATTCAGGCGGAACATAGTCTGCCATTTCAAGGTCAACCTGAGTAAGCTTGTAGAAACGGCTGTAATCCTCATCAAGTGTGGGATCGCCTGCTGCCGCTGCTTCTTCGGTTTCAGCAGCAGCTTCTGCAGGAGCTGCTGTGCCGTCAGCAGCCTCGAGGTACGGATTCTCGCCGGGTCTGAGGCCGAGCTGAGAAACCTTCATTGCAAGAATCTTATCTTTTTCGATGGAGAGTTTCATAACTTCGCGGTTGAGTGTAGCAACCTCGTTGAGAAGCTCTTCCTGGTTAACAACTGTCTTACGGAAACGAACGTACTTTTTGATAATAAGCACAAAGAGGAAGATGATAGCTGCAAGAAGAATAAGAACAAGCAGCATACAAAGTGCACCGAGAATGATGCCGCCTACTCCGAGAGTAGCTGAATGATTCTTGAAAATTCTGACGTACTCGGGAACGTTGAAAATGTTAGCGATACCGAGACCGAAACCTTTGATTATGCCCCAGAAGCCTTTAACAAAAAGCTGATCAAGGAAATCTCCTAAAAAGTGTAACATTTTATAGCCACCTTTGCTGTATTTTTAAAAACTGTTGTTACTGACCTTGTTTTTCACCGTCGGTTTTTTCTTCGGATTCTTCCGTCGGTTTCTTTGCGGCTTCTTCAGCCGCTTTTTGTTGTGCGAGGAACTCTGCGATAATTGTTTTTATCTTTTCTTCCTCGGCTTTTGCTTTTTCCGCTTCTTCAATTTCTTTCTGCTTAGCGAGATATTCTTCAATAATCTGTTGTTTTTTCGCCTCTTCAAGCCTCTGCTTTTGCAGATATTCCTGGATTATGGCTTCTTTTTCACTTTCCGCTGCAGGAGGGTAATACTGCTGCGGCACATAAGCCGCCATAGTCGGGACAGGAGCTGTATTCTCCGATCTGCGTTTACCGGCAGACCTGAGGAAACTGAACAACTGCCAGATAATAATCACTGCTGCAGGAAGAACAATAAGAAGAAGTGTGCCTTTAGGTGTCTGGGAAAAATCAAAAAACTTTCCTAAATATCCGATGCGGATTCCCGTATAAGTTCCGAGCACGTTGTCGTAAGGTACGTGATGCGGGTCAACAGGCGCTTTCGGATGTTTGCCTTTTGTTACGTATGCTGTGTAGTCGGCACCGTCGATAACCTCAACGATTGAGTGAGTGAGAATTTCTCTCGGACCTTTTTCTACGTTAACAAACGTTATTATGTCCCCTACCTTGTATTCGTGGTTGGCTTCATGGTCATAACGTTTGATTACTATAAGGTCGCCCTCAAAAAACTCATCAATCATCGAATTACTCTGAACCGAAACAAAGGAATAATTAAAAAATTTCGGAACACCTATATCGGCTTTTGATGACAAAAGGACATTTGCACAAATGCTGATTGAGATAACAAGAACTATCGTGGATACGATATTCGTTATCGTATTGAATTTTTTGTTATCTAAAATGTTAGCCATTTGTATTTATCCTTTATATATATCAAATCTTACGGAGTTTCTGAACCTGAATCTGTGGATGAACCGAAGGAGATTTTAACAGAAAGGTGCTTTGCGCTGAGCTGCTCACCCGTACAGTTTGTATCGTTACCTTCAATCCAGACACGTACTACGATTTCATCAGAACCTGCGTTACCGGAAACCTGAGGAAGCTCCATTACTGCGTCAAACTTGTTAGCATCTGCTGTATTTTGGGCAAGTTCTGTAATATTCTGAGTTGCGAGAGTTACAACGCCTGCTGTTTCGGATGAGTTGATAATGCAGTCGCCGTTTGCATCAACAACAGTAGCCATGGGAATGTCGTTTGTTGTTACGGCGCTTGTAGCATCACCGGGAGCAGCAAACACGGTTGTGTTGCCTTTATATGTAACCGATACGCGGGCTGCGTTGACAGCTGCATTGTCACCGTCAAGACCGGTAAGGGAAATATTCATTCTTGCGTCAACCGTTTCGGTTGTTGTTGAACGGATTCTAATGGTCATCTCGTTGTAATCAACACCCTTTTCAGGAGTCTGCGAGATAAAGTAACCGCCTTCAAGACCAACTTTTGTGAATGCAGAACCGTTTGCGCTGGATACGGGAGAATACTTACCGCCCTCAGCTATAAGCTCGCCCTCTGCGAAACAGTCACGCTGGAGGTATGCGCCCCAATCTGTCTGCTCTGCACCTTCAGCATTTGATACGTAGGCACGACCAGCAGAACCCTGAATTTCGATTCCGCCCTCGGCTTCAATAACGTCAAAGCCAAGATCGAACATCTCTGCGAAACCGCCGACAAGGAACCAGGCGTAAGTACCTGAAACCAAGGTTGTTGCGGCAATGAGAAGAACAACAAGTGAAAGACCTAATTTACGTTTTGCCATTTTGTTTACCCTCTTTACTAAAAATTTATTCCAGAGCGTACGCTCTTAAATACTGTTTATACGTTGTGTTATACGCTTATTCGGAATCTTTGCTTTCTTCAGCAGCTTTCTTTTCAGCTTCCTGTTGAGCAAGATACTCGGCAATTGCCTTCTGCTTAATCTCTTCTTCAAGAGCTTTTCGCTTCGCTTCCTCGTCTGACTCGGCAGCGGCGCTTGCGGCAGAAGCTGCTGCCGACTTCTCTGCTTCCTGCTTTGCCAGCATTTCGGCAATAACCTTCTGCTTGATTTCTTCCTCAGCGCCCTTGACTGCCTCAACTGCCTTCTGCTTCTTATTTTCCATAAGAATTGAGATGAACTTGAACAACTCAAAGAGGAAGAAGATGAGTGTGGGGATAACGACGCATACTGCGAAACCTTCCGGCTTTTTGAGTAAGAGCATCAGACCGCCGAGAAGAGGAATTTCGATACTGTTGGTACGTACGGCTACTATGCTGCTGTTGTACTGGTACATAGGTTCTTCGCCGAATTCGAGAGAAAAACTATCAATATTAGCTGTTAACTTATCACCCTTTGTAAGGTAGCAAGGCTCGCCGCCATTAATCCAGATACCGTCAACAACCTCATTCTCGGGAGCGTACGGATCGGCAACGATTCTATGGGTATTGAGTGCCTTCTTGCCATCTTTATCCATTACAAAGGTTACAATGTCGCCGACCTTATATACCTTGCCTTCGTCTTCGGTGTGGTCAACAAGATCAACAATAATAAGCGAATGCTTTTTAAAGCTGTCTTCTTTGTCGCCATCCATTGAGTCGGATTCAACGGCAAACAACGCTTTACCGAAGAAGTTGGGCAATCCGGTTTCTTTACCGATTTCAGATTTGGTTGATGATATAGCGATTATGGTTGTAATAATCGAAAAGATAAGAACAACCGTCACCAACACGTTTGAAATAATGCGTCCTGCTTTTTTCATACAGCGTACCTCACAGTTATGGATGTATTTATGAAAAACTGCTCAATTATATATTGAAATAAATATTTAATACGTTTCAACATATAAGTCAGCACCTTTTCCACCGAACCGTCCGACCCGGCACAACGGGCCGGACGACAGGTGTAGGAGCCGTGTTAAACGGCCCTGCTTTTTTGTGCTTTAGCTAAATCACTTTTTAGTAGGGCAGCTTAGCGCCGCCCCTACCTTGGGGGAGAATAGATATCGGGGGGACATCCGGGTCAGGTCACACCCGACCCGGATAGAAATTAGGTTTAAGTCTAAAGTAAAACTTTAACTTATGCTACTGAAAGAGCGAAGTTGAAGCCTGCGCTTGCAGCGTTAACGATACCGGAACAGTTGTCATCCTGACCCTCTGCCCATACGTAAACCTTGATGTTAGCAGTTGTTGTTTCGCCTGCAGGAGCGTCAAAGAGCTGGATAGTAGCGCCGCTTGCAGTAGATGTTGCAACTGTTGCAACTGAAGCTGCCATATCGGCTGCTGAGTAACCTTCATCGTTAGCGTCGATGATGTTGTTACCGTTTGTATCCTTAACCTCACCATTGGAGAGAGCCTTAACGGGAACATAGCTACCTGAATGTCCATCAAAGATGTAGTAAGTTGTTGAGCCACCTGCTGTTACCTCAAGAAGACCGTAAAGGAACTTACCGGCCTCATCAGCTGTGAAAGTGGGAATCATGTTGACAGTAGCAACACCTTCGCCACCGTTGATGTACTCAGCATTGTACTCATAGTAGAGATAATCGCTCTTATTTGATGCTGTTGAGAAAGCATCAAACTTAGCTGCATCATAAGCAACCTTGTTTACCTTAACACCGTTATCAATGTAGAGAGATACGGGCTGAAGATACTGTACAAGACTTGTGAAGTCAGTGGATGCAAGAGCTGTCTTCTTTGTGCCGGGGACGCCGTCATTTACAGCCTGAACGGTAAGAGAACCACTGTTGTTTGTTACGGATGCGCTGAACTTATCAACTGTTGCTGCTGATGATGTTGCGAACCATGCGTAAGTTGATGATGTGAGAACAATTGCGGACACTACAAGCATCGCAAGTGCTGCCACGAGTGAACGTTTTTTCATAGTTATTGCCTCCATTTTAGAGTTTGTGTGTTTTTCAACACTGTTTATATCCGTAAAGTGTTTGCGGATGTATGGTTTGCTTTACCTGTGAAACGAAATACCTTGTTAAGTCTCCCCCAACTCACTCGGTATCAAGTTCCTCAAGCACGCTAAACTCCATTTTGAGCTTAACTTCGCTAGCCATAATCTCGTTAACACACTCGGGATCGTTGCCTTCGAGCCAGATTACAACCGTATAACGGTCAACTGAATCTACCTCGAAATCGTCGCGGACAAACTGCATAACTTCTGTATCGGAAATGAAGTTTTTGTCTGCAGCGAAAGTTTCTTTTACGTTTTCGGTGCCGCGCTGCGGTTTTGCGTAAACCGTAGGCTCACCGTTTATGAATACCATGACTCGCATCGCCTCATCAGCGGCATACTCGCTTGCACTGCTGCTGTCGATTGCTCTGTTTACCGATGTGATTTTCAGCGTTGTCATGTAATCAACCGTTGCATTCTCACCTTTTGCCTCCGTGCCGCCGTTACGAACGAAGAAGGTGTAGGCGAAGTAAGCACCGTTGCCTTTTTCCTGACCTTCCTTGGCGGGGAAGTAAGCGTTGTGAGAGCCGTAATCCTTTTCAAACTCCTCGTAGGACTTGTAAGAGGGAGCGTCGGCGCCAAGCCTTCCGTCCGTATTAAGAATCCAGTCCTTCGTGATGTTGTCGAGGTTTTCGATTGCTTCGCCGTAAAGCTGAAGTGTGGGCGAATCAAACGTTGGCGTATCTGATAGCTGAATACCGTAGGTGTTGTTTGTCATACTGACCGTGAAACGACCGCCGTGATTGAGTACGGTAACACAGCCGAATCCCATGCCAAACAGCAGCAACAGCACCGCTACGATGATAGCTACTATTCTGAGCATCCAGTTGCGCTTGTAAACCTTTTCGGCTGACGTGTTGACGTCGTACTTACCCATCGGGTCATCAAGCGCCGGTATGTATGAGCCGGTTGCACCCGCAACAAAACCGCCGTTTGGCTTTGCCGCATCAGGTGCCGCCGATTTCTTTTTTCTTGCCAACTCAAATCATCTCCGATTCTTTGTGAGATTTGTTATGTGAAGCGATATTACTTGATTTTCTTTTCGTCCCAAAGCTCCGTGCAGTAGAACTTGCCGTGCATCTGGTCAGCGCCCATCTTTGCAATGAGAAGTGACATCGCCTGAGTATCAACACCGCCAACCTTTGTTTTGACACCGAGCTTCTTGGCAAAATCGATAAGACCCTGAACAACTATTCTCGGCTTATCCTCATCCTCGTAAACGTCCGGCTGAATCGGCTCAACAAGCTTGCGGTTGATGCCTATGTAATCGACCTCGTACTGAGAGAGGTTTGACATCGATGTGTACTCAACGCCGATATCATCGATTGAGAAGAGGAAGCCGTAATCACGAAGCTCGCGTATGTTTTTGAGAACCTGATCGCTTACAGCCTCGTAGATGTTTTCGGTGATGTTGAAGCAGAACTTATCAGGCTCGACCTCGTACTTCTCGAGGATTTTTTTGACCTGAGTTGCGAAGTAGGGTTTTGAGAGGTATCTGACCGAGATATTCATTATCAGGCGGTTGATGCTCGCATCGCGTGCTTCCGCTCTGTTGATAACCTCACAACCTTCTTCGATTGCCCAACGATTGATTTCGCAGATACGGTTACTTTTCTCTGCGACGGGAACGTAATACTCGGGAAGCATTACACCCATCTTGGGGTCAAGAATACGGACGGTTGCCTCGTAATCAAGTGCCATATTGAGGTGCGTGTCGAATACAGGCTCAAACATAAGCTCCATCGTACGCAGACGTCTGCCGCCCCTCTTTACGGGCTGTGCACTCTCCTGCTCAACGCCAAGCTGCTTGTTGTCATCCATTTGCCTTACCCCTTACATGATAAATTTATCTTTGCTTCTCTTATTATAATACTTAAAAATATAGAGACAGATATACACAATGAAATTTTAGCACTCCGTAACAAAAAAGTCAACAAAATACCACCTTAAATGAAAATAAAATATATTTTTGTGACTTATGTAGAATTTTGGCTGTTTTTTATGGGAATTTTGCCAAAGAAAAAAGGCAGCATATCACAAGATATGCTGCCACGCTGATTATATTGCTTTTATTTCAAATCGTAACTTTCTCCGGCGCTTCGGACATCGTCAATTACGGTTTTACCCCACGAATCGCGAATCAAACAAGCGACCTCAGGAGCGGATGAAATAACGCCGTCAACACAACAATTCATTGCTTTGAAAGTACCGTAAACCTCGTTTTCACACCTTACCCAGATGCACATATCAAGCTCTTTTGCCTCGTTTACAAGCGACTTTGAAACCACATCCGACGAACACACTATACCGTCGGCTCCTGCCTCTTTAAGCTCCTCAAGCGAGCTTTTTGTGTCGGAATCATAATCGCAAAGCACGGCAACGGAGGAGAAAAAAGCCTTGACCGAAGGCAATGATCTTTCATTGACTCCGGTAATTAAAGTGCGCCTTTGCATCCCGTTCTGATACAGGCAGGCAGAAAGCGATTCCAGATTGGTATACTCCTTAAGATTGATTATGAGACCTGTTTCTTTGTCTTCCTTTTCGTCGATATAAAACAGCACACGCTCAAGAAGAACAGGCTCCTCACCGACCTCCTCGTAAGAGTCACCGAGGCAAGGACGCTTATCAGCATCAAAGGCTACATCAAGCTCAACGTATGACGCTTCGCTCTCGTATCTGTTAAGAAACCAGAGAAACGTATTTTTTTGAGTTGATTCACTGTTGTTTGCGGTTGCTACGAGGACAAAACATTTTTCCTCACCCGTTTCTTCATCGAAGAACGGATTGACCGAAAGGTAATGGTCCACCGCGATTCTCTGCGGCAAGGTCAGCTTATCACTGCCCTTGACAAACAGCAAGAAAGCCAGCAGAATCAACGCTGCGGCTGAGGCCGGAAGGGCTATCAACAGCTTCTTTTTCACTGTCGGCTCCCCTTTCGTATTTATTTGATTTTCTTGTAAATTGACTGTGTTATTTCAAGCATCTCGTCATAGAGACTCTCCATCTCTTCAACAAGCTTGAACTGTGTTCTGCAACGGTCAAGATTATGTTCGGGATAGCCGATACGGAAATACACGTCACCGTTAAGGTAATCCGTAAGGAAGCGCATACCGCATTCAAGAGTCATCAGCTTGCATGAGAAAGGAAGATAATACACTTCGGTTTCGGTCAGGCTGTCGCCCGCAGCAGAAAGATACCCCTCGGTATAGCTGCGATAGAAATCCATATTGAACTTGACCTTTGAAAGATCTTTTTCGTCTTCGTCGGCTGTATTGCCGGCAAAGCGAAGGCTGTCGCCGAAATCATAAAGCGAAAGTCCGGGCATAACGGTATCAAGGTCGACAACGCAAATACCTTCACCCGTAGCTTTGTCAAACAGTACGTTATTGAGTTTTGTGTCGTTATGTGTTACACGAACGGGAAGCTCGCCCTTGGCAAGAAGATCAAGCAAAACGGAGCAATCGTTCTTTCTGTTTACCGCAAACTCAATCTCTTTCTGCACCAGAGCAGCTCTGCCTGCTTTGTCATCCTTAGCAGCGGCCTCAAAATTGGCATAACGAGACACGGTATTGTGAAAATTGGGAATTGTTTCCACAAGAGTTTCGGCAGGATAATCCGCGAGCAACTTCTGGAAATTGCCGAACGTTTTACCTGCTTTGAAGCACAACTCAGCACAATCGGGAATGTCATAGCTGACAGTATCGATAACGTAGCTTATAACGCGCCAATACCTGCCGTTACCGTCAAGATAATAGGGCTTACCGTCCTTTGTCTTATACACTTTTATGGACTCTCTCATAGGGTTGCCGCCCGCCTGAATAACCTTATCGCGTATAAACTCGGTAACGTTGACATAGTTGTCCATAAGTCCGTCGGGATCCTTGAAAACAGCCGTATTTATCTGCTGAAGGATATAAGCTTTTTCTGCACCGTCAAAATCGAAACGCAGAAGATAAGTGTTGTTTATATGGCCCTGATTAAGTGTGCTGAAATCGCAATAATCGCCTTTAAAGGCATAATTGGCTTTTATCTCTTCAATATCAAAAAGATTGGTATTCATCGTGAAATATCTCCCTCGTTGACGATATATATTTTTTGAAAAAATTCGGGTCTGTGAAAATCCGGAGTTTCGGTCTTCACAGGAAACAGCGAAGCATAATGCGGTTGCTCAGTAAGGTCACCGCACTTATAAAAATTGGCACGTATGTACTGCGTATGCGCGACACTGAAACTTTTGCCGAAAACGTCGCCGATAAGCCGCTCGGGAACAAAAAGTTCCGCACTCCAGCCGTCAGAAGCGATACGGGCGGATACGCAGGGTGCACAACCGCTCAACTCGTTCAGAAGCACTCTGTCGTGCCTGTCTTTACCTATCGCGCAAAGGAACGCGCCTTTAGGATTAATTTCAAAGTTTACGTAACGGTCATCATCGGCAAACGGCTGAAAGAAAAACTCCATACAGCTGTCGTTATATACAGGATCGTCACGATTATCAAAAACCGCTCTGGGACAAGGTTCATCAGCCTCAAAATGCACGAACACACCCTCACCTTCAACAGCATATAAGCCTACCCTGCTGTTCCAAAAACAAGGGTAAGCGCACGGCCAGAGATGGTGTTCGAGAGATGACATCACAGGCTCACGGACGTCAGATTTTTTGCTGAACAATAACATAGTTTCCATACGTCAGCTCGCCTTATACTCCGCCCAGAGGCGTTCCAATGTTTTACCTGTTTCTTCTATCCAGAAATCGTCATCAAACCACTCGTTTGTAATCAGCACTCTATTGATGCGGTAAACAGCATCGATGCCGCTCTTTTGCTTTATCCAGTTTAAGAAAGATGCACCGGTTTCAGCATTATTCTCATACGTTCCGCCTGAATATACTCTGTCAAACTCATAGCCTGCCGCATTGAATTCCGCAGCAATAGCGTAGTTGACAGCCGCCTTAATCCAGTCGGGAGCAGAAGTGTTGTAGTCCATAACGGTTGTTGCGATGTAGTAGATGATGACGGTTGCTTTGTCGGGATTTTCATTAAACCAGACAATGTTGATGTTGATTGTGTTTCCGACTACGTTTGCAGGCTCGTCACGCAGATATGTAGGATCGAAATTAAGCGTAACAATCGGCTCGTAATACTCTTTACCGTACTTGTGGTAAATATCGGGATATGCCTTATTGAAAGTGTTGATTATGGTGTTATATACCTGATTGTCGCAAAGCACAGTGCTGCCGGTAACTCTGTAAAGAGCGCCCGGCTCAGTCATTTCGGCTGTTTCAATCTCGCCGCCATCAGCAAGACCGTCGTAGTATGATACCCGTTCACTGAACGAAAGAGTTTTTTGCTCAGCACCACCGTTATCTGTGTTGTTGCAGCCGCAAAGGCAGACCGCCAAAAGCACCAACGACGCCAGAATCAATGCAATTTTTTTCAAATTTCACACCTCTTGACAGTGTTGTTATGTTCAGACAATCTTCTCCTCGGGAGAAGGAGTGTTCGGGCACTCAATCGAAGGCTGACGGTAAATAGGTGCAGCCCAATGTACAGCGTTTGTGATTATACGCTGCACCTCGGGAATGAAGTATGTGGGATTGCTTTCGTGACCGGGCTGGAAATAGAAAACTTTGCCGAGACCTTTGTTCCAGCAGCATCCTGAACGGAAAACTTCGCCGCCCTTGAACCAGCCGAGGAAAACAAGCTCGTCAGGTGTGGGAATATCGAAACGCTCACCGTACATTTCTTCTTCCGGAATTTCGAAATAATCGCCTATACCCTGTGCAATCGGATGAGAGGGCATAATATTCCAGACGCGCTCTCTGTCCGCATCACGCCAACAGAGCGAACAGGTTGTACCCATAAGCCTGCGGAAAGGCTTTGAAAAATGAGCGGAATGAAGAGCAATAAAGCCCATACCGCACATTACCTGATTGTATACTCTTTCTGATATTTCGTCAGGCACCTTCTCGTGTGCACAGTGACCCCACCAGATAAGAACGTCTGTGTTTTCGAGCAGCTCATTTGTAAGCTCCTCAACGGTAGCGAGAGTTACTGTTTTTACGCTTATATCGTCGTCAGCTCCGAGAAAATCCGCAATACAGCCCTGAATACCTTTGGGATATACGGCGGCAATGTTTTCATCCTCAAGCTCATGGACATACTCGTTGTAAACTACTACGTTTATCATAAATTTCACCCATCTCCACATATAGTTACAACTATTTTACTTCAAAAAGATATATAAGTCAACCACAAAATAAAACAAAAAGGCAAGTCAGCAGACTTGCCTGTGACATTATTGCGGCAAAGCCGTAAGCGGCTTAAAAACGTAGCCCTGCGACAGAGCGTAATCGATAATATCTCCGAGCGCTGCGGCATTATCCGACGACACGGAATGAAGAAGAATTATCGCACCCGGGTGAAGCCTTGACGTAACTGTTTTATAAGCATAATCGGCACCCTTCTGGGCTGAAGTATCCCAGTCGGAATAAGCAAGTGACCAGAACACGCTTTTGTATCCGAGAGACTGAACAAGGTCAAGCGCACTATCGGAATAAGCACCCTCCGGGAAGCGGAAATACGGCGAAGAATAGCCGAATTCAGAGCGAAGATGATTCTCAACTGTCTGAATTTCTTCCGCCATTCTCGTGCGGCTTATGGTACTGAAATTGGGATGCTTTGTCGAATGGTTTCCTACGATGTGTCCCTCTTTTATCATACGGGTAATAAGCTGCGGTTCAGCCTTGATATGGTCAAGCGTACAGAAGAATGCCGCGCTGACGTTTTTCTCCTTAAGCGTATCGAGCACGTCGTAAGTGTAACCGTTTTCGTAGCCGCAATCGAACGTAAGATACAGCACTTTCTCCGTGGATTTCGAATCGTACGTAACAGCGTTGAAAGACTTACTGTCAAAGTATTTCTGCGAATCAATGCTTATCTGATGAGGCTTTGAATCCTTTGCAACACCGAAACTGTGGTTTCTGGCGGCTGTGGAAAGCCCCCTTGAATTTGAAGGATCATTGATGTCGAATTTGACGGGATCAAGAGGCATATAACCTGTATAAGTGCCTGCAGAAGCGCTGTATGCACCCGTTACGTTTTCGGCCTTGAAATCAGGATTTTTATAGGAAATCTGCGGTTTTGTCTGCTTCTCCTCAACCTGCGTCTGAGGCGCTTTTGTTGTCTGTGCCTGGGTTGTCGACGGTTCGGAAGAAGGCGCGACAGTAACAGTCTGCGGATTGTTCACAACATCCTGAATCGTTGTCTGAGAGGTCGATGCGGTTCCGCCGATTATACGGTCTTTATTTGTAACAAAAACGATTACAGCAACCGCAAGAAGCGCAATACAGGTGATTATCAATAACGGTTTTTTCATCGTTGATTTTCTCCTTCGTTTTTATGTTCGGCGGTTGTATAATCCGCCGCTTTTAAAAGATTATAACACAAATTTCTGACTTTGAAAAGTTATTTCATCATACTCTGCACACTATCCATCATCGAGCCGACCGTTTTCATAGCTTTTGTCATATTTTTCTTGGTCTGCTTACGCATTGAAGGAGTCATCATTGCTGCACCTATTGCCGCAGCAGCACCGCCGACAGCCATACCGACGGCAATCTTTGACACTGTTGATTTCACGTTATCACCTCACAAATTCAAGTTGTTATTATTCTGACCGCAGAAGCGACTAAAATCGGCTGAAGTTAATGGAAGAAACAGTTGATATTGCCTGTATGCTTATGATATAATGATTTGGTAATTTTTAACGAGCGGTGATAAAAAATGGAAAGAATAAACCGTGCTCTGGCAATACACGATATATCGGGATTCGGCAAATGCTCACTGACGGTTGCATTGCCCGTAATTTCAGCCTGCGGCATTGAAACAACGGTTATGCCGACGGCTGTGCTTTCAACCCATACAGGCGGATTCACAGGCTACACTTGGCGCGATTTAACCGAGGATATGATGCCTATGGCTCAGCATTGGAAAAGCCTCGGAATCGGCTTCGATGCGATATACACGGGCTATCTCGGTTCGTTTGAGCAGATTGAAATTGTCAAAGAAACAGTAAGAGATTTCAAGACGGAAAACAACTTTTTCCTGTGCGACCCCGCTATGGCTGACCACGGAAAAATGTACTCACTGTTTGATATGGATTTTGCCGTAAAAATGGCTGAACTCTGCTCACTTGCCGACATTATTGTACCCAACTTTACGGAAGCAGCTTTTATGACGGGAGAAGAATATAAAGACGGACCTTACACCAAGGATTACGTTGAAAATACGCTCCGCAAGCTTGCCGCTCTCGGTCCGAAAAAAATTGTTCTTACGGGCGTATTTTTTGATGATGAAAACCTCGGCTGTGCCTGCTATGACAACGGATCTGTCGAATATTTCCTCACGCCCAGACTTCAGGGGATTTATCACGGCACGGGCGACGTTTTTGCAAGCTCGCTTTGCGGTGCGCTGATGAACGGAAAAGAGCTGAAAAAAGCCGCTGAAATCGCCACAAAATTTACCTGCGGATGCATTGAACGCACGCTCAAATACACACCCGACGTACGCTACGGTGTAGCTTTCGAAGGCGAATTACCTGCACTTATAAAGGAGCTCGGACTGTATGAATAAACGCACACTCAACATAGTGCTGATAGAACCTGAAATTCCGCAGAATACAGGCAATATAGCGCGCACCTGCGCGGCTACGGGCGCAAGACTTCACCTTGTTGAGCCGATGGGTTTCAAGGTAGATGACAAAAAATTGAAGCGCGCGGGGCTTGATTACTGGCATCTGCTCGACATTACATATTATGAGGACACAGCAGACTTTTTTGAAAAAAACAAAGACGGTAATTTTTTCTATTTTTCAACAAAAGCGACACACCGTCACACCGACATCTCATACCCTGACAACACCTACCTCGTATTCGGCAAAGAAACAAAGGGTCTGCCCGAAGAATTACTTAAAGAAAACGCTGAAAAATGCGTCAGAATACCGATGATTAACGATTCTGCGGCACGAAGCCTCAACCTTTCAAACTCGGCTGCAATAGGCGTTTATGAAGTGCTCAGGCAATGGGATTACCCCGAATTATTATGCGAGGGTAAACTTACAAAATATGAATGGTAAAAAATAAACCGTAGCGGTGATGTTCCGATACGGTTAATTTTTTACATATCTTTTGCAATTATAGCTTCGTAGGTTTCGCGTCTTACTACCGCTCTTGACTGACCGCC
>JAZRRT010000107.1:0-5863 GCA_045650985.1 Acutalibacteraceae bacterium
CCCTGCGTTGCAAGACCGTCAAGGTAGCAGGCTGCAGGTCTGCCGAGACCGCCGTTGCCGAGGCCTGCGTCGGGCTCGTAATCATAAAGCTTGTCAAGCTTTATGCCGAATGATGCAAGAGCCTTGTCGACAGTTTCTGTAAGATTGAGGTTGAAAAGGTTGTTCTTGAGTGAACGACCCATAAGAAATTCCATGGAAAGGTAGTAAACACTCTTTGTGTCGGTGTTTCTTGCTTCCTGAACAAATTCCGCTCTGCCCTGTGTGAGCATATCGCGAATTACCATTGCAACTGCTTTGTAGTAGTGCTCGTATGTTGCTTCTTCAGGTGTAACACCGAAGAAGTGAGAAAGTTTTCCGGCGATAAGATCTTTTGCTTGAGCCGTAGTTAATGAATATTTCATACAAAACCTCCAAAAAAATTGGTAAAAAACGGTGCTTTTTAGAACATCCGTATACATATTATACTAAATTTACGCCAATTTCAATACCTAATGAAAAAATAATTGAAAAACCCTCTGCACAATTACAAAAATTGCACAGAGGGGAACGGTTATATGCTTATTGTATTACCGTCAAGACCGAAACTGACGCTCAGCGCCTTGTTTATGCGCCCCATATCTACGGCATTCAGGTTGCCCATTTTTTCTTTCAGTCTGCGCTTGTCAATGGTACGCACTTGTTCGAGAAGCACAATAGAGTCTTTTGCAAGTCCGCATCCGTCTGCGTTGACGCGTATGTGCGTGGGTAACCCCGTTTTGTATTTCTGGCTTGTTATGGCGGCGGCAATAACCGTCGGGCTGTATTTGTTGCCTACGTCATTCTGCACGATAAGTACGGGGCGTATTCCGCCTTGCTCGGAACCCACAACCGGGCTCAGGTCTGCGTAATATATTTCTCCTCGTTTTACATTCATAAACTCACTCTCCGATTTATATGAGCGCTAAAATTAAGTTGCGCCGCTTTGTAGTGTTAATATTTTTGCCAATATGCGGTGCACTTAAACATCGGGGAGCGTTTTTTTGCGTTGCAATATTTATTCCTTATTATTCTATGCTCATTTTCGG
Source organism: Acutalibacteraceae bacterium (assembly GCA_045650985.1). Lineage (GTDB taxonomy): Bacteria > Bacillota > Clostridia > Oscillospirales > Acutalibacteraceae > UBA8612. The sequence goes on from JAZRRT010000107.1 coordinate 1,065, forward strand.
AATCTGACAGTAATTCCCGCTTCCTCGTATTCGATAAACGTCGGTGTTAAATCCTTGGCGTCAATATTCATTACGTAGTTGCCGAATTTTGTGTTACCGCAGAGCGTATATCCCTCCTCGTTTTTTGTTATGGTTTTGTAAGGCGATTTGATTGCCAAATGAATTGCTTGCAGCGGCAACGTTTGCTTTGCGGTGCTTTTTGCCGTGAATGAAAGCGACATAAGTGAATAGGTGATTTCATCTCCCTTTACTCCTATTTCAAATCCTTTCAGATTTTCGGGGGATGAAAAAACAGCGTTGCAGCCGTTTTCATCGTTTGTGAAATCGGCTGTATACGCTGTTGATTTGTATTGTATTTCAATTTGTGAGCTGAAACTGCTGTTGACGCAGATTTCCTCTGGGTTGTCGGCTGTTGAGCACGAGCACAGAAAAACAAGTAATACCGTTACCGTAAATGCGGCAGCTTTTTTCAAATGCTGTCAATCCTCTCCGCTTTATTCGTAGTCGGAGAGCAGTGCGGGTAAAAACTTAATCATATCCGTCGGCGTCATACCTGTTTGCGAGAGCTTTGCGGCGGCGAGATCACCAACCGCACCGTGAATGTATACGCCCATTACGGCGGCTTGCATAAGGCTGTATCCCTGCGCAACAAGTCCGGCAATTATGCCTGCGAGAAGGTCACCGCAACCGCCGCGAGCCATACCTGCATTACCTGTGCGGTTGACGTATACCTGTTCGCCGTCGGAAACAACCGTGTTTGCGCCTTTGAGCACAACGGTAATTCCGAACTGTTTTGCAACAGCCTTTGCCAGCAGTATGCGGTTTGATTCGACCTGATCCGTGTTGAGCTTGAGCAGCCTTGCCATCTCACCGGGATGAGGTGTGATTATTGCTCTTCCCTTTACTGTCTCCAGCATATTTATATTCGCGGAGATAAGATTTATGCCGTCGGCATCAATCACAAGGGGGCATTTTGTCTGCTTGAATATTTCTTCTGCAACGCTTGCTGTACCAAGTGTCTGACCGATACCGCAACCGAAAAGCACGCAGTCTGATCTCTCTGCCGCAGGAATCAGCGCATCAAGTGCACCTCTTGCGAGAAATCCGTCCTCACAGCAGGGGAGAGGCATCATAATCGGCTCGTTGAGCTTTGAAGCAACAGCGGGATAAGCGCTGTCGGGAAAAGCGCAGGTTACAAGACCCGTGCCGATTCGCACCGCACTGCTTGCAGCGAAATATGCAGCACCGGGATATTTTTTACTTCCGCAAATGCTTAGCAGTCTGCCGTAGTCGCCTTTGTGTGAAAGCGGATTGCGTGATGATAAAACTGGTTTGTGTTTTTTAGGCAGAACAAAAAATTCTTCCTGCACAACGCTTGTGTCGAGTCCGATATTAACCGTCTTTACTTTTCCGCAATACGAAGCGGAGGGCTTAAGCTCGTGGGCGGGTTTGCGACAGCTTATTGCAAGCGTAAGGTCGGCTCTGATACATTCGCCGTTTACCTTTCCCGTGTCACATTCCGCACCGCTGGGAAGGTCGATTGCAACCTTTTTGGCTTTGGATGCGTTCACCGATGCGAAAAGCTGAGCCGTATTACTGTCAGGCTCGCCTTTGAAGCCGAAGCCGAAAACGGCATCGATAATTACGTCGGCGTTGCTTATGGCTGTTTCAGCCTCCTGGCTCTGCGTGAGTCGGTCAATTACGGTAATGCCGCTCATTTTGCCGAACATTGTTACTGCATCTTCTGCAACAGGCTGACCGCAAGCGAGCAGAACTTTTACATCGTAACCTTTTGAGTTCAGATATTCGGCGGCAACAAAGCCGTCACCGCCGTTTTTACCTTTGCCGCAAACAACAACAACTTTTTCGTTCAGTGACAGAAAGGCTTTTTCGGTTTCAACTGCACAAGCTGTGCCGGCGCGGCTCATCATATCAAGATAAGCGTAGCCGTTTTCGTTGGCATAAGCCTCTATCTGTTTCATTTGTGCGGAAGTGTAAATCTTCATTGTGATACTCTCTTCAGGTTTTATTTTACTATACCCTCAAGGAAGTTGACTTCGTCTGCAACACCCTCGGAGTTGATTCGGAATGTCTTGATTTCGTGCGGGTTGAAATCAACCGTAAATGCGGCGTCAATCATATCACACATAATATAGGTGCGTGTTTTCTTGCCCTGAGTTTCAAAGCATCTGATAACAACGTCGCCTGAGCCGTCTTCACAGAATTTGAAAGCCGTTGCAATAACGTTGTCGGCAGTGATTTTGAGGAAGCTGTCCTTCTGAGCTCTGCCTGTGCCCTTGTGGTAGCTTTCTGCTACCGTAACGGGGCGGCAGTTGAATTTAGCGGCAAGCTTCATAATTTCTGTGTTTTCTGCCTCACCCTCGTGCGGGAAGATTGCGTACTCAAATCTCTGCATACCTTCATCTGTGAAGTTGAAGTCTGCATCGGGTCTGGGTGAGTAGTGGTCGGCAAATATTACGTTTCTTATCGCTGTAAGGCGAAGCATTGTGCCGGGGCAGTCATAGCTGTACTTGCTGTCGTTGATAACTGCAAGGCCTGCTCTCTTGCCGTCAACTGTTGACGTGATGTCTGCCCACTGCTGTGTCGGCTCTTCCTCGCCGTTGCAGGGACGCTTGATGTAACCGCAAGGTATTTCATAGGTGGAAATTTCATTTGTGCCGCCGATGTCAAAAGGAATCTTGAGCATTGTGAACTGCTCGCTCCAATTAGCCTTGCACTTTACTCTGATTACCTTCTTGCCTTCTGTCAGGCAGACTTCCTGAGTGAGAGTGGAAGTGTTGAATGTATACTTGATTCTGACACTTGCACGAAGCGGACCCTGCTCGATAAGCTCGACAGACTGAACGTCCATTGCGCCCTTTATATCGTGGAATTTGAATACGTTGTGTGCCCATGTGTCTGTTTTGTGGTCGTCGATAACGGTGGGCACTGCAAGCGCACCGTTGGCGGCATAGTTAACGCCGCTTGTTTTGTCAATAAGCTTGGCGATACCGCCGTTTGCCTTGTCAAATTCGACGCGAACCAGCTCGTTTTCCATAAAGATTACGTCGCCGTCACCGCAGGTGAGTGCTGATGCAGGCTCATCTGCATCAGCTTCAAAGTAAAGCCAGTAAGTGCTGTAACCCATTGCAGGCACCTTAGCCATAAACAGTGTGTCAAGGTGGCTGTCGTTGGAGCGTGATGAGCGTACGTTCTGGAAGAGAACGTCGTTGCCGTCACAGTCTGCTACCTTTTCGCTGGGATGATAAACGCGTACGGGCATTTCAATATCGAATGAAAGGGGATTGAACACAACAATAGGTCTGGGGAAATCCTGTCTTGCGCCGAGATTACGCACCTCTGTGCAAACGGGGTCTGATACACCTTCAACCCAAGTATCAATCTGTCTTGCAATCTTGATAAGTGCGGTGTTGTAAATCTTCGAAGCAACGTCAAGTGCGTAGCCGCTGCTTTCCTTAACGTCCTCGTAAGCTTCCATAATTGAACAGCCGCAGAGAATGTCGTGGAACTGATTGAAGCATACGTTTTTCCAGGCTGCTGCAAATTCCTTTGTGGCGGGTGTTGCACCTGCCGTAAGTGAAGCGATTGTGTTGAATTTTTCAGCTGCTGCAAGACGGTTCTCACATCTGCGGTTAAGCTGCTTGACGAGTGACGTTGCCGAATAGCAACCGCTTGCGTGGTGCTGAAGGTCGTCTGTCCATACGGGTATATCGAGAGGTGTTATGAGCATCTCTCTGAAGTAATCATCAGGTGTTGAGAAATCAAGGTCACAGAAACCGTCGGCCTTCATATTTTCGATAAGGGATTCGATGTCTGCTCTGGAAGGTCCGCCTCCGTGATTACCTACACCGTAGAAGAGCATCATACCGTGTCCTGAGTTCTCGGAAAGCTCTGCATATTCCGAAATTTTGTTTTTGAGGTGTTCGGGACCACTGTGGCCGTATCCTTCGGGAATGTGATATGTAAGCACGCGAGATCCGTCGGGGCTGTCCCACCAGAAAGCGTTCTGCGGGATTTCAGCGTTTTCGTGCTTGCCGGGGCGCATCATAACGTATGCGCACATGCCGCCCTGACGCAAAAGTTGGGGCAGCATTGCCGTGTGACCGAATGAATCGACGTTGTAGCCCGTTTTGCAGATTTTGCCGAATTTTTCGTAGTAATAGAGCTGGCTGTAAAGAGCCTGTCTTGCAAAGCTCTCGCCGCTGGGCATATTGCAGTCGGGCTGTACCCACCAGCCGTTTACGATGCACGAGCGACCTTCTTCAACTCTTTGCTGAATTTCTTTGAACATATCGGGGTCAAGCTCTTCTACCCACTGGTAATAAGCAGCGGAAGAGCAGGTGAAGACAAAGTCGTCATATTCGTTAAGTCTGTCCAGAGCTGAGCGGAAAGTCTGCATAACTTCGTTGCAGCCTTCCTGCCAGCGCCACAGCCAGATGGGGTCAAGGTGTGCGTTACCTATAAGATGTACTTTAGCCATTTTCTTCTCCTCCTCAGTCCTCGATAAATCCGTAGTAAACGCCTATCCAATAGGCAAATGTGTAAACGTAGCAGCTTTCGACAACGTGCATACCGCCGGAATCCTCATCTTTGAATTCCCACGGGTTGCGATCGTACTTTGCTATAAAATGCTCGTCGGGCTGAAGCTTGAATGATGTTTCAACATAGTCGTAGCACCAACGGTGTTTTCTTGCCGCGTCGTGTCTTGCGGCAATTGTGATACCTGCAGCAAGACGGCTGACGTTGAATCTTTCAAACCACTTTGCATTCTGCTCAAG
>JAZRRT010000108.1:0-24849 GCA_045650985.1 Acutalibacteraceae bacterium
TCCTGACCGCCTATATCGATAATAAAATCAACGTCAGGCTTGAATTTCTTGGCGGCTGTGAAATGCGCAACCGTTTCAACAAGACCTATATCAACACCAAAGGCATTCTTGATAATATCTTCACCGTAGCCGGTAACGGCACTGCCGCCGATTACCGCACCGCCGAATTTTTCATAAACCTCGGTAAGGAAACCCTTTACAAGTCTGACAGGGTCACCCGAGTTCGGCATATATTTGCTGAAAAGAAGCTCGCCAGCAGAATTTATAACGGCTGTTTTAACGGTTGTTGAACCTGCGTCGATACCTATGTATATCTTCTCGTTTTCTGCCACGGTGCTGCTCGTTTCAACGCGGTTTGCAGAGTGCCTTGCAACAAACTCGTTGTACTCCGCCTCATCCGCAAAGAGAGGCTTTGCGCTGAGATATTCGCCGCTGTTTATGCAGGATGCAATTTCGCCCTTGACCTTTTCAATGTCAAGTTCTTCACCCTTTGAGCAGAATGCCGCACCGAGAGCAACGAAGTAAAGGCCCTCTTCGGGGCACTTGCCCGTTGTTTTGAGTCCCTTGTCAAAAGCCTTGCGAAGCTCGGAAAGAAAGTAAAGCGGACCGCCGAGGTAAACAACGTTGCCTTCAATTTTTCTGCCCTGTGCAAGACCTGCGACAGTCTGGTTTACAACTGCCGTAAATATGCTTGCCGCAACGTCGGTTTTTGCCGCACCCTGATTGAGCAGAGGCTGAATATCCGACTTTGCAAAAACACCGCAACGCGATGCTATTGAGTAAATTTTTTCTTTCTGCTTTGCAAGCTCGTTGAGTTCAAGCGGCGTTACTTCAAGCAGAGAAGCCATCTGATCGATGAACGCACCCGTACCGCCTGCGCAAGAGCCGTTCATACGCACCTCGGTGCCGCCTGTAAAGAAGAGAATTTTTGCATCCTCACCGCCAAGCTCAATAACGGCATCGGTGCCCGGAAGAAGCTTTGATACCGAAACCCTTGTGGCGTAAACCTCCTGAACAAACTCCAGACCCAAAGTCTGGGCAAAGCCCATACCTGCAGAGCCGGAAACAGTAAGCTTGGACTTTGAAAATTCGGGATGCTCTTTGAGAATTTCGCCGAGCATCTTTGCGCTCATTTCCGCTATTTTTGAATAATGCCTTTCATAGGCTTTATAAACAATTTCTTCGTTATCGTTAACTGCAACGCATTTCAGCGTTGTAGAACCGACGTCCAATCCAATTCTCATTTTCTATAAACCCCGTTTTTTACTTTTTCATTTTTTCTTCCGCTTCAAGTCCTTCCAGCATCAGTCGCTCTACTTCTTTATAGAGCTTTTCGGTTACCTGCTCAGCAGTCATACCGTCAACCTTGAACGGGTCGCCGTAACGCACGGCAAGCGTCTTGCTGCGAAACTTGTATTCGCCCGTGAGACCAAACGGCACGAGATACGCATCGGTTTTCTTTGCGAGTGTGGCAGCACCCGGCTTGAACTCAAGCAGAAAAGCATCCGTGCGGTTTCTTGTGCCCTCGGGGAAAATACCGATTGCTCCGTCTTTTCTGAGCACTTTCATAGCAGATTTGACGCTCTTTATGTCAACGTTTGCTCTGTCGACGGGTATACATCCCATAGCGCGGAAGAACCAGGCAAACTTGCCGTCAAAGTATTCCTTCTTTGCCATATAGTGAATCATTCGTTTTGTTGCGATAATTGTCAGGCATTGATCCATAATGTGCTTATGGTTACCTGCGATGACTATTGATCCCTCTTTGGGAATCTTATCGCCGCCGATTATCTGCGGATTGTAGTAAAGCTTAAATACCGCACGCATAAACGGCATAAAGAGCTTGTACCCAAGCTCTCTGTCTTCAGGTTTCTTCATTTTCAGTTTATCCTTCCTTGGTGATTTCATTGAGCACGGTAGATTCGAGAAGCTTATTTGTTGCCTTGAGCGAACCCTTTTCTACGGTTATCTTAGGCATAAACTTTATTGTAGGACCCTTTCTGAAGGGTTTGTACTTACCTGTTATTGCAAAAGGCACGATATCACAGCCCGTATCACAAGCAATTTTAACCGCACCACCTTTAAAAGGCATCATCGGCGCATCCGTACGGTTGACCGTACCTTCGGGGAAGATGGCAATAAGCTTGTCATCTTCAAGGTACTGCTCTGCCGACATAACGGCAGACTTGCCGTTTGTGCTTCTGTCAACGGGAATTATACCGAGCCCGGGGAAAATGTGCTTGCCGATGCCCTTCATAAGCTCAGCCTTTGCGATAAAGTGAACCACACGCTTTGTTGCAAGCGCAACGCTGAAACAGTTGAGCACGTGTGTGTGGTTGCCGGCAAGGATTATTTTGCCCTCTTTGGGTATATTTTCAGTTCCGAGTGTTGTAGGTCTGTATACAATTTTGAATAAAGCTGCAAGACCGGGTCTTACGACTCTGTAAAGCTTAGGCTCCTTCATTTTACTTCCTCTCTTTCTGTCAGCTCACAAGCGGCCGGCATTTCAGTTATCCGATGTTTTTTCTTTTCTGTTGGCAGTTATTACAAAACGGCCGTTTTTAATTCTTCTGAGCGTGCTGTAACGCGCACAGTTTTTGCAGATACGGCTTTTAGCCTCATCACTGAGTCCGATTTCTTTCATCGCACGGACATAATTGTCAATATATTTACGCTTCATCCCAAGCCGTTCCTTTCCATTTCTGTTTTAAGCAGTGTGCGTGCATATTGCAGCCGTTTTCGTACCGCCACAGGAGATATACCGACTATTGCCGATATTTCTTTGGCTTTGTAACCCTCGATATAGTATAAATCGAGCACAACACGGTACTTTGGCGGAAGCTGCATTATCAGTTCAAAAATGCCGCGATTTTCTTCGTCAACACCTATACTTTGCAATTCTTCGACGCTGTGAAGATTCTGACGATTTTTGAAACGCAACATATTTTTGCTGACGTTGGTCACAACCTTCAGCAGCCATGCCTTTTCGTGGTCGGAATCGCGGAACAGCGGAGCCTTTGTCATATATCTGATAAAAGTCTCCTGAATGGCATCTTCAACGTCCTGCTCATTTGAAAGAATGGAGTAAGACACACGGAACAGCATACTGCTGTATTTTTCAACGGCATATTCGATATGCCGCAGTTCGCCGTCATATTTCGACCTTATACCCATCGTCTCACTTCCTTTCTCAGGGCGCTTTTTCGCCCCCTTGATATAAAACAATTCAAAACAGCAAAATGTGACAAGATTTTAAAAAATTTGCAAAAAATTCAATCACCGTTAATTTACTATTCTTTCAAAGCAAATAACGACCCTACTAAAATAACACAAACGCAACCGATATACAATGATTAAAATATATAAAAGTTACAACCGATAATGCGTTATATATTGTATAATCGGCAATATGACTATTGACTATCCAATTAAAAAAGCGTAAAATACCTAATATGGTCGTATATGTCGCTATGCGATGTGTACTGCCAATATATTTTGCCTGTGCGATTTATCGAGTAAAAGCGGTGAAGCTTTAAATCGCAAAAGAGCAACCGGAGTGAACCTTTTATGGAAAAAATGACATTATTGACAAATGCGGAGCCGTCCGCTTTTGTCAAATCAATTTTAAATACACCGAATCTTACGCTGTGGGTCACGCTTCTGTTATACATAGTTGTAATGTTCCTTATCGGCATCGTTCAGGGACGCAAATCCAAAAGCATAGCAGACCTTACCGTCGGCGGACGTAACGCAGGCGCGTGGCTTTCCGCCCTGTCTTACGGAACAGCTTACTTCTCCGCGGTTATGTTCGTCGGCTATGCCGGCGGCACAGGACTCAGCTATGGCCTTTGGGGTGTGCTTGCCGGCATCGGCAACTGCATCTTCGGCTCCTGGCTTGCGTGGAAGGTACTTGCCCGCCGCACGCGAGACGTTGCTTCAAGACTCAAAATCAAAACCATGCCCGAATTTCTTGAAAAAAGATACGGCTCAAAAAAGATGAAAACCTTTGCGGCTATCGTCATCTTCGTCTTCCTCGTCCCCTACTCCGCGTCCGTATACAAGGGACTTGCAAGTGTTGCAGAGGTGCTCCTCGGCGTTGACGACACCATTTGTATGATTGTTATTGCGGTTGTGGCACTCGTGCTCCTTCTGCTCGGCGGTTACCTTGTTCAGGCCAGAGCCGACTTTGTTCAGGGCATCGTTATGATGTTCGGCATCACACTTCTTATCATTTTTGTCATCAGGTGCGATAAGGTAGGCGGTATCAGCGGCATCATCGAATACGCAAAGTCAGACTGGGGCTTTGCACCGATGGGCAAGGATAAATGGATTTCGCTCTGGGCAACGGTGCTTATGACGAGCTTCGGCACCTGGGGTCTTCCGCAGATGGTTCAGAAATATTTCGGCATCAAGGACGATGCTCAGGCAAAACGCGGCATCAGAATCTCAACATTTTTCGCACTCCTCGTTGCAGGCGGCGGATACTTCATCGGTTCACTCTGCCACAAGTTTTTCACGGCAGACTCAATGCCCGCGCAGGACTACATCGTGCCCAATATGCTCAAGCTGGCAAATATGCCTGCAATTCTTCTCGGCATTGTCCTCGTGCTTCTCATATCCGCATCCGTTTCAACGCTCTGCTCGGTTTCGCTTACGGCTTGTTCAACCGTAACAATCGACCTTCTCCGCTCAAACCTCAAAAGTATGACGGACAAAAAGACAGCAGTGCTCACAAAAGTTTTTTGTGCCGTGTTTGTTGTATTGTCTTACATCGTTGCAAACACAAATACACCCATTCTCGATATGATGAGCTACTCCTGGGGTATCATTTCAGGTTCATTCCTCGCCCCCTACGTACTGGCTCTCTATTATAAGAAGCTCAGCCGCGCGGCTGCGTGGAAGGGTATACTCACAGGCTTCTTTATTGCTCTTGTACCCGCAGTTGCAAAGATGGTTACACTGTTCGGCGTCGCAAACGAAACTCTTGCCGACATTGCGGCAAAGGGTCCGACCTTTGCGTGTGCGGCAATGATTGCTTCCATTCTCGTATGTATTGTTTTTTCCGAGATCGGCAAGAAGCACGCAGAGGATAACTCCTTCTTCTACAAAGGCACTATCGAAAAAGAATAAGCTCAACGGAGGTTTATGATATGTTTTTTCAGAAAGATATAGAAACTATGTCCCGCAAGCAGATTGAAGAAATCCAGCTTGAGCGACTCAAATGGACTGTTGATTACTGCTACAAAAACGTTCCCTTCTACACAAAAAAGCTTGACGAAGCAGGCGTAACGGCAGACAAAATCAAATCACTTGACGACATCAAGTACATTCCGCCCACAACAAAAGCTGACCTTCGTGACAACTATCCGTTCGGTCTTTTTGCAAAGCCGATGAAAGAGATTGTCCGTATCCACGCTTCTTCGGGCACAACGGGCAAGCCCACAGTTGTCGGTTATACAAAGCATGACCTTGACATCTGGTCTGACTGTATGGCAAGACTCTGTATGGCTGCCGGCACGACAAGCGACGATATTGTTCAGATTTCATTCGGTTACGGTATGTTCACCGGTGCTCTCGGACTTCACTACGGTCTTGAAAAAATCGGCGCTACCGTTATCCCCAACTCAAGCGGTAATACTGAAAAAGCTCTTATGTATATGAGAGATTTCGGCACAACGGTGCTTGTTGCAACACCCTCGTACGCTATGTATATGTGCGAAACCGCCAAGAGTCTCGAATATCCGATGAGCGATTATCGCCTTCGCCTCGGTCTGCTCGGCTCTGAGGGTTGCACACCCGAAATGAGAACACAGATTGAAAAAGGCTGGGGACTTTTCGCAACCGATAACTACGGTATGAGTGAGCTTATGGGTCCCGGTGTTTCGGGCGAATGTCAGGAGCGTTGCGGTCTTCACTTCAACGAAGACTACTTCCTTCCCGAAATCGTTGATCCCGATACTCTTGAGGCAAGACCCGACGGCGAGTACGGCGAACTTCTCGTCACTACGCTCACAAAAGAGGGAATCCCCCTTCTCAGATACAGAACACGCGACATCACAAAGCTCAACTACGAACCCTGCAAGTGCGGCAGAACGCACGTACGCATGGAAAAGGTTCAGGGCAGAAGCGATGATATGCTCAAAATCCGCGGTGTAAATATCTTCCCGTCTCAGATTGAAAGCGTTCTCATCGGAATGGATCAGGTAAGCCCCCATTATCAGCTTGTTGTTCGCAGAGAAGGATTTGCAGATACCCTTGAGGTTCAGGTTGAACTTGTCGACAGCAGCCTGCTTGACAGCTACGGCAAGATTCAGGAGCTTCAGAGAAACATTTCAAAGCGCATCCAGACAGTACTCGGCATCCAGTGCAAGATCAACATTGTTGAGCACGGCACAATCGAGCGCTTTGTCGGCAAAGCAAAAAGAGTTATTGACCTCAGAAAAGAAACCAAGTAAGGAGAAAGATACAATGGCTAAAGAGCTCAGAATAGGCAACGATGCTGTTGCACGCGGCCTTTACGAAGGCGGAGTACGCGTAGTTTCAAGCTACCCCGGCACTCCCAGCACAGAAATCACAGAGTTTATTTCTACATACGACGACGTATATTCAGAGTGGGCACCCAACGAAAAGGTTGCCGCAGAGGTTGCGCTCGGCGCAGCAATCGCAGGCGCAAGAGCATTCTGCGGTATGAAACACGTCGGTCTCAACGTAGCTTCAGAGCCCGTTTTCACAGGCTCATACACAGGCGTCAATGCAGGTTGGGTTATCGCAGTTGCAGATGACCCCGGTATGCACTCCTCTCAGAATGAGCAGGATTCACGCCACTATGCAAAAGCGGCAAAGGTTATGATGCTTGAGCCGTCCGACTCGGCAGAATGCCTTGAGTTTGCAAAGAAGGGCTTTGAGCTTTCCGAAAAGTTTGACTGCCCCGTTATTCTTCGTCTTACAACAAGAGTTGCTCACTCACGCAGCCTTGTAGAAACAGGCGAGAGAAACGACATCGGCGTAAAAGAATACGTCAAGAACCCGCAGAAGTACGTTATGATGCCCGCAATGGCAAAAACAAGACACGTTATTGTTGAGCAGAGACTTCTCGACCAGGCTGAGTGGGCAGAGAGCTGCGAACTCAACAGAGTTGAGATGAATGACACAAAAATAGGTGTTATCACTTCGGGCGTATGCTACCAGTACGCAAAAGAAGCTCTCGGCAAGAACGCATCCTACCTCAAGCTCGGCTGTGTTTATCCGATGCCCGTAGATATAATCAAAGATTTTGCTGCGAAGTGCGACAAGGTTTACGTGCTTGAAGAGCTTGATCCGTTTATCGAAGAGCATTGTAAAGTAAACGGCATCGACGTTATCGGCAAGGAAGCATTCACCGTTCAGGGTGAATATTCACAAAGCCTTATTGCAAAGGTAATCCTCGGCAAAGAAACAGACAGCATCTCAACAGACCTTGATATACCCGGCCGTCCTCCCGTACTTTGCGCAGGCTGTCCTCACAGAGGTCTTTTCTATGCGCTCAAGAAGCAGAACGCTACCGTCAGCGGTGACATCGGCTGTTACACTCTCGGCGCGCTTGCTCCCCTCGGTATGATTGATACCTGCATCTGTATGGGCGCTTCCGTTTCCGCCCTTCACGGCAGAAACAAGGCAAATCCCGAAAACGAAAAGAAATCCGTAGCAGTTATCGGTGATTCAACGTTCATCCATTCAGGCGTAACCGGACTTATTGACATCGCATATAACGCAAGCAACTCCACCGTTATCATCCTTGACAACTCAATCACGGGTATGACGGGTCATCAGCAGAATCCCACAACAGGCAAAACAATCAAGGGTGACCCCGCAACGGCTGTAAACCTTGAGGCACTTGCAAAGGCTGTCGGCATTGACAGAGTAAGAGTTGTCGATCCCTACAACCTCAAGCAAACGGAAGACGCAATTAAAGAAGAGCTTGCAGTTGAAGAGCCGAGCGTAATCATCTCACGCAGACCCTGCGCTCTCCTCAAGTACGTCAAGCACGAAAAGCCGCTCAAGGTAAACGCTGACAAGTGCCGCGGCTGTAAGGCTTGTATGAAAATCGGCTGTCCCGCAATCAGCTTCCGCGACAAGAAGGCTGTTATCGACTTCACAGAGTGCATCGGTTGCGGCGTATGCGAACAGCTTTGTGCATTCGGTGCAATTGAGAAAGGAGAATAAGCTACCATGGAAACAAAGAGCATAATGATAGTCGGCGTAGGCGGACAGGGTACACTTCTTTCAAGCCGTCTGCTCGGCGCAGTTCTCACGGCAAAGGGCTACGACGTAAAGGTTTCCGAGGTTCACGGTATGAGCCAGAGAGGCGGCAGCGTCGTCACTTACGTAAAATACGGCGAAGAGGTTTATTCACCGATCATCGAAAAAGGCGAAGCAGACTACATCCTCTCCTTCGAGCAGCTTGAAGCCGCAAGATGGCTGCCCTTCCTCAAAAAAGACGGCAAGCTTATCGTAAACACACAGAAGATTGATCCTATGCCCGTAGTTATCGGCGCGGCTGAGTATCCTCAGGGCGTTATCGAAGCTATCGGCGCAACAGGTGCAGATATTACTTCAATAGACGCACTCTCACTTGCAGTTGAGGCAGGCTCATCCAAAGCTGTAAACGTTGTTCTTATGGGCGTTCTCGCTGCCAAGACCGATATTGCTTACGACACATGGGTTGAAGCAGTAAAGGCAACCGTTCCCGCAAAGTTCCTCGAGCTCAACCTCAAGGCATTCGATTTGGGTTACAACTTTAAATAAGAAAGCAGGGATAATTATGACACCGGTAAAACAGATTTCGGTTTTTGTTCAGAACAAGCACGGCAAGCTTTCATCCGTTGCAAGATGCCTTGCTGACGGCGGTGTAAGCATCAGAGCAATGTGTATGGCAGACACCACGGATTTCGGCATTTTCAGGCTCCTTGTTTCCGACTACGAAAAGGCTGAACAGCTTCTCAAAGCAGCAGGCATCACCTGCTCCGTAACAGAAGTGCTTGTTGTCGAGATTGAAGATACTCCCGGCGCTTTTGCCGATGCAATGGCAATTCTTGCTGACAACGGCATAAGCCTTGAATATGCTTATGCTTTCCTCACCCCCACAATCGGCAAGGCTTATATCATAATCCGAGTCGAGGACAATATTACCGCGGCAAAAATTCTGTCCGACAACGGCATAAAAATCGTTTCGCAGGACGAAATAAAAGCAAACGCATAAATCACGCTCAAAAGCTCAGGAAAAAATTCCTGAGCTTTTCTTTATTGTTATTGACTGTTTCATTTTTTTTAGTTATATTATCCTTAATATAATATATGAAAAGGAGATATCCGAGATGGACAAATCCTCAGCTCTCAAAAGAGCAAAAGAAATTGTATCACAAATGACTGTTGAAGAAAAAATTTCTCAGCTTCTTTATAATTCTCCCGCTATCGAAAGACTTGGTATTGAAGCTTACAACTGGTGGAACGAGGGTGCACACGGCGTTGCCCGCTCAGGCACAGCTACCGTTTTTCCCCATACTATTGCTATGGCTTCCACGTTTGACCCCGAGCTTATACAGACAATCGGCGACGTGATTGCAACGGAAGGCAGAATCAAATACAACAAGCACGTCAAATACGGCGACCACGATATTTTCAAGGGTCTCACTTTCTGGGCACCCAATATCAATATCTTCCGTGACCCGCGTTGGGGCAGAGGCCAGGAAACCTTCGGCGAAGACCCGTATCTTTCAGCTACTCTCGGCTCTGCGTTCATAAAGGGCGTACAGGGCGAGGGTGAGTTTTACAAGGCTTGTGCCTGCTCAAAGCACTTTGCCGTACATTCAGGCCCCGAAAAAACACGTCACGGCTTTGATGCAAAGGTTGATAAGCACGATATGTTTGAAACCTACCTGCCCGCATTCGAAAAAACAGTTGAGGCAGGCGTCAGCGGAGTTATGGGCGCTTACAACCGCACAAACGGTGACCCCTGCTGTGCTCACCCTTATCTGCTTGTAGACGTACTGCGTAACAAGTGGAATTTTGACGGTTACATTGTTTCCGACTGCGGCGCTCTCGGCGATATTTACCGCGACCATCACTACACCGACACAAAGGCGGAGGCAGCGGCAGTTGCACTCAAAAACACCTGCGACCTCAACTGCGGTGACACATACGACGCTCTTATCGACGCATACGAGCAGGACCTTGTAACAGAAGACGAAATCACGGCAGCGGCAGAGCGCCTCTATACGATTCGTTACCTGCTCGGTGAATTTGAAGAGGTAAGACCTTACAGCGACATTCCTTTCGAAAAGCTCGACTGCAAGGAGCACAAAGAGCTTAACCATCACGCTGCACAGCAGTGCCTTGTTATGCTCAAGAATGACGGCTTACTGCCCATCGATAAGAAGTACAACAAGAGGATCGCCGTTGTCGGCCCCAACTCGCTTTCAGTCACTGCGCTTGAAGGCAATTACAACGGCTACGCTTCCGAATACATAACGGTTGCAGACGGTGTGCGCCGCGTATTCAAGGATGCTACGGTCACGGTAGAAAAGGGCTGCAACTACTGCGAAGAAGCGCTCAACCACTGGAGCGGATTCCAGAATATGATAAGCGACGGTATCGCTACCGCAGCAGAAGCAGACCTGACAATTCTCGCGCTCGGTCTTGACTGCTCAATCGAGGGTGAGGACACAGGCTTTGATAACGACTATACAGCCTGCGGCGACAAAAAGTCGCTCTACCTGCCTGCAACACAGCAAAAGCTTGCAGATGCCGTATGTGACGTTTGCGACAACGTAATTGTCGTGCTTATGTGCGGCAGCTCAATCGACCTTGGCGAAAAGGTTACAAACCACGCAAAGGCAATTATCCACGCCTGGTATCCAGGTGCTGTCGGCGGTCTTGCTGCCGCAGAGCTTATCGCAGGCGAATTTTCTCCCGCAGGCAGACTGCCTGTCACAATCTTCAGAGGCGACCACGATATGCCCGATTTTGAGGATTACAATATGAAGGGCAGAACCTACCGTTATATTGACGGCGAAGCCCTCTTCCCCTTCGGCTACGGTCTTTCATTCACAAAGTTCGGTTACAGCAATGCCGCTGTTGATTTTGCGGATGAAAACAAAATCACGGTCAGCGTTGACATCACCAACACAGGTGATATGACGGGTTATGAGCGCGCACAGATATATGCAAAATATACCGACAGCCGCTATGCAACACCGCATTATCAGCTTTGTGCGCTGAAATCCGTTGAGATTAACAAGGGCGAAACGGTAAAAGTGACAATGGATATTGACCGCTTCTGGTTAAAGGCTGTCAACGACGAGGGCGAGCGTGTTGAGCCTGACGGAAAGATTACACTCTTCGTCGGCGGACATCAGCCCGACAGTGTCAGCAACAAGCTTACCGGTTACGAATGTATTGAGCTTGAGTTGAATTAAATAAGTAAAAAAGCTGAAGCCTCCCTGCATAGCTGAATGCAGGGAGGCTTCAATTTTTTATTTTACTGCTGAACTATTCTGAATGAATGCTGAGTATCGGGCGAATCGGTGAGATACGTAAAGGAGAAGCCGTAGGTGCCGTCCTCATTGTAATGTACCGTATAACCGTCATAACCGTTGACCGAGTTAACTGTTGCCGCTACCCACTCATTACCGCTCTTGACGTAAATTTCGGGGCATTCAAGGTTTTCAAAGCCGTTAAATCTGATAACGTTGTAGTTTCTGCCGCCCTGAACGTTAATCTCTGCAACGCCGTTATCGGCACGGACGGTAGGTACGAGCGCATCATCCTCGATTTCGCCTGTAATGGTAGTTACCTTTACAGGTTTGATTGCAGAATCCTCACGGACTGCTCTTACTCTGCTGTCATCTTCTTCTGTGCCTGTGCCCCAGGGAAGAAGCACAAGATTGAGCTTGATGCTGTCGCCGGGCATAAAGGATATCTCCTCGGCATCAAGTGTAAGGCTGCCGCTCGTAAGTGACTTTGAGGAGCTGTCACGCACTGCAAAAGCTATATTCTGCTCGGTTCCGTCAACTATAACCTCGCTGTCTCTGATTAACATTGCGAAGTTACAGCCAAAATAATTTTCAAGCTGATCTGCCGTATCATCGGTAATATCGTAGAAGCCCCAATACGGATGCTCATCGCCAAGTGTATAGTATTTATCCTTTACAGTGCTGACATCTGCAACCGCATAGTTATTATCCGAATCAAGGTAGCCGAGCTTGTTGAAGTTAACGTATCTGCCGTCAAAATAGAACAAATCAAAGTCGCGCTTGAAATTATCAAAGGTTATTTCCCTGTTAAAGTCGATTTCAACCTCATAGTAGGTGCGATTTTCATCTGTCTGCGGGAATTCGACGTGACGGAGAGTGTAAGTATACGAACCGCAATCCGATTCATAAGTTGAAACAATATCGCTGTAATTGAGACCGGAGCTGTTGACCGTTGCACCCTTATACTCGCTTACAACCTGACCTGCATCAAAAACGCCGAGTGCCTTCTTGTTGTACGTTACAAACTTAAGTATGCCTACGGAATTAAACTGCGGCTGTGAATCCCACATAATACCGCTTCGGGTACGGAAATCAGGTAAAGTCCAACCGTCCCTTCCGTAAACAAAATAGGGAGCAATACAGTTAGATTCTGTCGTACCTGTTGAAAGGTGATAATACGAAACGTGGAATTCAATACCCGAAAGCTGCTTGAGAGGAGCGTGTCCCCAATTCTGATAGACATTGAGCACAATCATTTCAAGCGTCTCACCCGCCTTGAGCGAAAGCGGGAAGAAGCAATCACCGTACTGATAATCCTTCACGCTGTAAAACGGCTCGCCGCCGTCACCCTGAAAGTTTTTGTCAACCTGAACGGCAATGGGAACAAGTACGCCCTTATCATCAAGTATTGCGCCTGCTTCAAGGCAGCCGTTGTCACCGTTTGTTCTGATAAATACGTCTCTGTCCGTGCTGTCACAAGTGATTGAGAACGGCATTGTAAAGTGGAAATCCGGGTTGTTATATGCCGCGTTGAAATCGGTACCCTTCATTGCAAAGGTATATGTACCCCTGAGAGCCTCGTATCCGAGGTATCTGCCGTCAGCCGTACCGCCGTTGACCGTAATATCTTCAAGCGGATTCTGCTCAATATAAGCCTGCTCTTCAACACCGTCAAAGCTGTGTGTAACATCGGTATAAAGTCTGAAGCCGAAGGTTACGCAGTTGAGGTCGTATCCGCCCGTTTCATCATGCTTGTTGATACCTGTGCCTGCGGTGTAGTTTGCAACCTGACGGACGATATAATTGTCACCGTCCTCCTCGACACTGAGTGTCTTTGTGCTGCCGTCAGCAGGTACAATAAATCCGACAATACCTGCATCCTTTATATCAAACGCAACGTATCTTGCGCTTGCACCGTCGAGCGAGGCAACGTCCGTACCTGCTCCGTCCTTATCCTCAAACTGAATTGCGGCAACAGAATTTTTTGCAATTTTAACCTCACTGCCAAATTCCTCAAGTGCCGTCGTAGCTTCGCAAGCATAAAGAGAAAGCTGACTGAAAACCCTGTCACCGTAGAGATGATACGTCTTGTCTACCTTGAACTTGTCCGACTTGAAATCAAGGTCACGCACGTGACTCTCGGTATAGTACTCGCCTATACGAATTGCATTTATTCTGCCGTTATCGGAAGAAGAGCTTGAATAGTACTTCCGACCGTTTGAAACATAGTAAGTATCCAACGAATCCGCAACGTATACGTTGCCGTTTTTGTCGGTAAGCGTTGCGTCTTTTGACTTTGCAGTCAAATCGTGCGTAAGCACCATATCGGCATTTTCCATTCTGAATGCAGAACGCTCAGCATCGGTGTAATATGCCTGCACAACGTCGTCAAGCTGTGAAGCAAGCTTAATGGAATCATCAAGCGTTGTATCACCGTCAATATCGTTTATAAGTTGTGTCGGAGCATCCGGAATTATCTGCGGGTCAACGTACTCGCCATAGCTTACGTTAAAGACAAGCGTCTGAAAGAAAGCGAGCACAACCGCAAATATTTTTTTGAGAAATGCTAACATATCGCATCTCCTCCTTTATTTATTGGTTCAATATTATACCAAATCAAAATTAAAGTCAATCGCACCCGCACATTAAAGCAAACAAAAAAGAGATACCGTATTTCAGGTATCTCTCCAATGTATCGGAATTTATTTTACGCTGTCAAATACTTCGTAGAAGTTGCCGATAAATGCTGTTGCAGCACCGAGACCGTAAGAGATAAGGCACCATGTGTCGCTGTCAAACTCACCGGAATTCTCGTTGTACTGAAGACCTGCAAGAACGAAGTTTGCAGGGTTAGCAACGTAACCTGCAGCATCATTCATAAGGTCCATAATGATAATATCCTCGCCTGTACGCTCTCTGATGGGCTTGAGGTCAAAACCTTCTGCGCCGTTGCCGCCGAGAAGAAGCTCACCGAATGTTTCGCCGGGGCTCATATAAACCTTCATATTGTCGCCGATTTCAAGGTAGCCTACCTCGGACACGGTGTAGTATCTGCCCATATCGTCTTTAAGAACGAAGTTATCAGCGCAGGATGTCTTACCGAGAAGAGCGATAATGTTGTTATCAATCTGAACTGTGAACTGCTTGAGCTTGATGTTAAGAACAGGCTCTACTTCAACTGCTTCAACAGTTTCAAGACCGTCATACCAGATTGTATAATCAGGATACTGATCGGGCTTGTTGCTGTACTGAGCAACGCCGAGCTTGTCGCCTGTTGCTGCATTGAGCTCAATTCTTTCAGCTTCGTTCATGCTCATACCGAGAAGTATGTAACCGATTTCGTAGCCGTAACGGATTGCTGACAGATGAGCTGTGTTGTCAATGCCGTCACCTGTGTAATGTCTTGCGGAAGTAACTGTTGAAACGTTACCCTGGATGAAGATAAAGTTATAGCCTGCAGCATTCATAACCTTCTCTGTGTACCAGATAAAGTCAGCTGAAAACTTCTTATCAAATGAAACAGCCTTGTCGGGGTCTGCGCTTGCCCAGTCAAAGCTTGCAGACTCGGGATGGCAGCCCAATGTTGCGATGATTGTGGGAGTCTTCTCTGCATCTGCAGGAACAAACTCAAGCTTGTAGATGTTGGGATCGAAAGAAATGGGAGCTGTTCTGTCCCATACGTAATCCTCAACATCCATCTTTGAGTAATACATCTTACCTGTTGTCATATCGTCAAGAGCTTCTTCGACCGCAGCCTTTGAACCCTCAACAAGAGACTTGATAAATGAACGCTCAACACCGTATCTTACTTCATCGCTGAAGATGTTGTTTACGATACAGCCGATGGGGTCTGTCCATACACCCTGTGAGTCGATACCTGTGTGGATATGTGTGCATGAAACGTTGATGCTGACGATATTGTTTTCCTCTGCAATCTCCTCAAGACCCTGACGGATACGTCTGATGTCAGAGTTTGCAAGACCCATTGCATCGATTGAGATGAATACAACGTTACCTCTGCCGGAACCGTCGTTCATAACGATAACTCTTGCCATAAGGTCTTCTTCTTTACCGTCATCGTCCTTATACATCTCGTTACCGAAAACGTAGGGAAGGTATGCGCCCTTTGCGTACTTCTTCTCACCGAAATCTTCGGGAAGAACGGAAGCCTTGCCGTAGCCGAGGCTCCAGACCTTGTCGCCCTGAGGCACGTCGATGCAAGAATCCATACCTGCATAGAAGCCCTCGTACTTCTCAAGGTCAAAATCCTCATAATCTGCAACAGCAGCAGAATCGGGAATAATGAAGTTGAGTGCCTTGCCGAGAAGACCGTTGATAAACACGTTGCTCAGCTTGTTGAGAGCCTTGGAAAGCTTGATTTTGGTAGCGATTGTATCATCCTGCTCTGCTTCTTCGACGTACTCCTCAACAGAAGAGTAGTCCTGCTGTGCCTGTGTAGCGTAAACACCCGTAGCAGCGATAATGCTGATACAAAGAACTACGCTGACAAACACCATAAATTTTTTCTTCATAGTATAACCTCCGTTGAAAATTGAATTACAACGAATCTATTTTATCATATAGATTCGCATATTACAATAATAAATTACTCTAATCCAAATACAATTTACGCAAACATATCCATAAGGCAACCGTAAACAACGGAAATGGCGCTAAATATGTATCCTGCGATTCTGAGCGTTGCCGTAAATACGACGGGAACGGAAATATCCTTACCCTCTTCATTAATAACCGGTGTCGCAATGTTTCCCGCATTGATGTCACAGAGTGTTTCCAGAATCAGTTGGGCAATTATCTCGTTACCTTGTGCGCTGGGATGGATTTCATCTTCTGCGTAGTTTGCCATATCTTCTCCGAGTGCAGTACCGACATCTACAATTATTATCTCGCCCGGATGCTCCTCATCATAACGTTCAATCGCAGCATTTATCCTGTCAGCACCCTGCTGATACGGCGCTCTGAGATAGCCCGACTGCGGGTTGTAAAGTGTCTGCATAAGAATAACCGCATCTTCATTGTGCGAGTTGATTATATCAATAATCTCGCATAAGTTTTCATAAAAGCCTTCGGCGATACTGTCATACCTGCTGTGGTCATTCATAACTATCGAATCAAACATAAGACCGATAAGATTGCTCATAAGGAAATCATTGCCGCCTATTGAAATGCTGATAATATCTGCCTCACTGACGTCAGCAATTACCCTTTCCTCGCTGAGCCTTCTTATAAGGTTTGACGTTGTGTGGCCCGGAACAGCGTGGTTTACATAATCGTAACCGTTTGTATCTGCGACGATTTTGCCATAACAGGCTTCTCGTGAATTTGATATACCCGAACCGTATGCTATCGAATCGCCAAGCACAACATAAAACTGCTTATCCGCCTGCGCAGAAGCGGTAAAGCAAATCATACCAATCAGCATCGACAAACTTACAAGCAATGCAACTGCTTTTTTCATAAATAAGCCCCCTTTTTCTTGTAATATAGCATTTCAAGGTACTGCAAGTCAATGTCTGTGCTTATTTTTATTTCTTTATTGCCAAATTAGACTGTGCGTTGTATAATTCAATTATCACAATATATAAGGAGTGACCTTTATGAAAAAAACGTTGCTCAAAGCGCTGGCATCAGTGCTTGTCATTTCAATGCTTTGCGGCATATTTGCGGCTGCAACAAGCGGTGATATGGACCCGGCGCTTATAGCGCAGACAAGTCAGACCGCAATAAAAATTGAAAGCGAAGGCATTGTCCTTCTCAAAAACGAGGATAATTTCCTTCCCCTTACGGACAAAAAGCTCAATATTTTCGGTGCCGGCTCCGTCTGCCCGTTTTTCGGCGGCGCAGGCTCGGGCGCGATAACAACCGAAGACCCCGTCACTCTTTACGAAGCGTTTGAAGCTGAGGGCATCGAATACAATGAAGAGCTTCGCGCGCTTTATGAAAAGCATTGCCTTTCAAATGAGCTGCCCAAAACTGACAACACGGTTATAAATAATCTGCTCCAGGTGCTTCTTGCAAAAAACACACTTGAAGAAATGGACCCAAAACACCTGACTGACAGCCTGCTGCAAAGTGCTGTTGAGTTTTCGGATACTGCTGTTATCGTAATCAGCCGCACAAGCGCAGAAGGAACGGACCACACTGTTGAAACGCTCAGCCTTTCCGACAAAGAAAAAGCAATGGTTGAAAAGGTAACGTCCGCATTTGAAAACGTAGTTGTCCTTTTCAACATCGGCAACGTTATGGAAATGGGCTGGATTGACGAATACGAAAGCATAAAGGCAGCGGCAATCATCTGGATTCCCGGCGAATTCGGTATGACGGCAGTACCGCAAATGCTTGACGGCAAGGTCAATCCCTCCGGCAGACTTACTGACACAATTTCTTACAGTATTGCTGACCATCCATCAAGCGAATGCTTCGGCAGTAACAGCTACGACGGCGGCGAACATTTTGCAGAATATTATGAAGGAATTTACGTTGGCTACCGCTATTTTGAAACCTTTGCAAAAGATAAGGTTCAGTACCCATTCGGCTACGGTCTTTCATACACAGCTTTTGACAAAGAGGTTGTTTCAACCGAGTTTAACAGTGATGAAATCACGGTAAATGTCAAGGTAACCAACACGGGTGATACAGCAGGCAAGGAGGTTGTTCAGCTTTATTACAGCGCTCCGTACACCGAAGGCGGGATTGAAAAAAGCGCAATCTGCCTCGGCGGATTTGCCAAAACCGACCTTCTGCAACCCGATGAAAGTCAGACCCTTACCGTCACCTTCAAAACGGACGATATGGCTTCCTACGATTACAAAAACAGCGAAGCCTGGGTGCTCGAAAAGGGCACTTACAAAATCATCGTTGCAAACAACGTAAGAGACCACATTGAAACGTTTGATTACGTTATTGAAGAAACCAAGGTTATCAAAAACGACAGCGCAACAGGAGCGGAAATTGAAAACCTGTTTGAAGACGTTTACAGCGGATACGAGATTATGTCAAGAGCCGATGCTGAGGGCACTTACCCTGCACTGCGTCAGCTGAAAAAAGACGATTACGTTGTTGATGTTGATAAGCTGCCTGCCCCGACAGCACAGGGTGAAGCACCGAAAATGGGTGTTGTTTACGACGAACCGATAATGCTCCGGGATGTTGCGGAGGACGAAACCCTCTGGGACGCATTCCTCGACCAACTTACGCTTGACGAAATGACAATGCTCGTCATCAACGGCGGCTACGAAACCCACGGCGTTGAAAGGCTCGGAATACCGCACACAATGGATAACGACGGACCTTCAAGCGTAAAGGGCAGGAACGGCCTTGTTTATACAGACAGCGGCACGGCTTATCCCTGCGCAACGGCAATCGGCTGCACGTGGAACGTTGAGCTCGCCTTCGAAATGGGCAGCGGCGCAGGCAAGGAAGCTGCAGATATGGGCACAGACGTATGGTATGCACCGGGTGCCAACATCCACCGCAACCCCAGAGGCGGCAGAAACTTTGAATATTTCTCGGAGGACCCGATTGTTTCAGGTGTTATGGCTGCCGAAATAATAAAGGGTGCAAACTCCGAAAGCCTTGTTACGACAATCAAGCACTTCGTCCTCAACGATCAGGAGTCACACCGCAACGGCATTTTCACCTGGTGCGATGAGCAGGCGATGCGCGAAATATATCTTAAAGCATTTGAAATCCCCGTTAAAGAGGCTCAACCCAAGGGCATTATGTCGGCATACAACCGTATCGGCACAAAATGGTGCGGTTCAAGCTCCGAGCTGCTTATCGATCTGCTCCGTGAAGAATGGGGCTTTGAAGGCTTCGTTGTTTCCGACTATTCATCAAACTTCACAGGCAGCGGATATATGAGCCCCGTGCTTGCAGTTTACAACGGCAATGACACAATACTGACCGGCATGTGGTCGCTCCAGGTGCTCCAGCATAAAGCAGCCGTCAAAAGCGCATACGCCAAAGACCCTGTCGGATTTGGCAATGCACTTCGCGAAGCCTGTAAAAACCTCTGCATTATGAAGATGGAAACAAAGGCGTTCAAGCACCCCGAAATCACCTACGATTCTTCACTCATAGGTACGCTTGATACGTTTGACGATTGGGAGTTTGAATTCCCCTACGTTTTCACGTTTATCAGATTTGTTCTCAACAACGTGCTCAACGTAATCATTTATGCATTCAGGTTTATTCTGTAACACCAAAGCGGTGCACGGAAAAATTTCCGCGCACCGCTTTTATTATGCTGTTGTTCATCTTTTTCAATCAGGGTTCGTAACGTATTTCGGGTGCAGCAAAAACTATTACCTGATCAGGCTTATTTGAAAATGTGTGTTTTCCAGTGAAGCTGGAACACCGGTAAATTCTTGCAACCGCAACGTTACCGTTTTCGTCATACTCATATTCGAGTTTCTCTTTATAAACACTCATATCTGAAAGCTCACCGTACCTCCGTTTTTGATACGTTTCGTTGCCGTATTTATCATATCTGTATTTATTTACAGTTATACTCTCGTCTGTTGTGTAGCGGGACTCTGTCAAGTTGCCGTATTTATCATACTTGAATTTTATGCTTTCTACACGTTTACCGTCCCCGTCATAATAAACAGACTTTATAAGATCTCCGTGCTTATTGTGCCTGTATTTCGCTTCTCCGATACGTTTGCCGTTCGTATCATATTCGATGTAACCCGAGTTGTTTCGCTTGTATTCGCATTTTGAAACCAATTTTCCGTTACCGTCATACTTGTTCTGCAGCGTGATATTACCTTTTTCGTCATACTCATAGTCGTATTCCGCTTTCCACGTGATACTGCCGTTACCGTCATAACTGACCTGAAAAATAACGTTACCGTTTTCATCATACTTGTATTCGTTTTTTGCCGTGATACTGCCATTTTCGTCAAGGCAGACCTGAAGAATAACGTTACCGTTTTCATCATATTTGTATTCGTCTTTTTCCGTGATACTGCCATTTTCGTCAAGATAGACCCGAAGAATAACGTTACCGTTTTCATCATATTTGTATTCGTATCCCCACTCGATACTTCCGTCTTCGTCATAGTAGGTGCGAAAAATAACGTTACCGTTTTCGTCACACTTGTACTGTTCAGAAACTACGGATTTTCCGTCTTCGGTTAAGTACACAGGTACAACGTTGAAGTCTTCGTAAAGCTCTCTGCCTGCTACAAGGTTTCTGCACTCTCTTGCGTGATAATATGCCTGCTCGTATTCACCCGATTCAACCAATTCAGTTGCACGCGTATAGTGATAGTACGGCACAGCATAATCAACAACGCCAACCACTGCGGCAATGGCAGCCACTACGGCAACAAGAATTCCGATTAACTTTTTCTTGTGCTTTTCAAAGAACTGTTTTCTCTTGCCTGAAGCTGTGGGGATTAAAATTGTTTCTCCGCAATTTTCGCAGAAGCATTCCGCCATACCTTTCTGCGTCTGTGATTTTTTGCGCGAAGTTATCTTGTGTCCCGTTGCGGGAATTTCTTCCTCTTCCGTTGCGCCGCAAGCGTCGCAGATGCGCTGTTTTTTACCAACCTCGGTACAGGTGGCAAAAGTTATGAGATTCCACTCGCACCACTGATGTCCCGTCGCCGCGAGCACCCTTTCTTCCTTTTTGCCGCAGACAGAACAGCAGAAATGTTGCTCACCGTTTTGCGTGCAAGTCGGCTTCGTTTCATCGGTGATTTTAAAGCTGTGACCTCCCTGAGGCGTGAAATTTGTTTTATGTTCATATCCGCATTCGCACTGATGCAGTGTGTATCCTTTTTCCTTACAGGTTGGCGGAACAACCGTACTTTTAAAAGAGTGAACGTGGTTACCGTTGGAGTCCATATTCTTCTTCTCCTTTTTATGTTTTTACTATTTTGCTTCCCAGGATTTTATATCCTTCAATGCAAACGTTCTTTCAGCATTCTTTTCAATGTCAAGCGCCCTCATCAGCCATTGGTCTTCTGTGTGCCACTCGTTATGCCCGAAAAGGATTTCAATCGGCACTATATGTCTTACGGCGGTAACGCCCTTGTAGTTTGTATATACGATTGTAACCGACTTTTCTGTATTCATTGCGTCACTATCCCCTTTCGCTGTTTCTCAACCAAAATAATCCTACTGAGTTTTTGCAGAAATACCCGGTATAAACCTTTTGCGTTTATCAAAGCCTTGAGTAAAATACATACCACTTCATACACGCCAAGGCAGCAGATATGAAGTGGTTTTGCCATTTTTATCAATCAGTCAAGTCTGAAAAGCCTTGTTTCGCCTGCCTGCATCTCTATGGTAACGGTATCTGTTTCGCTCTGATATGTACCGCCGAGAAGTTCGCTGACGCTTCTTTCTCTGCCGAGGTCAAGCGTCTTTTCGCCTACAGTAACGGCATAAATGCAGATATAGTTTTCGTTTACGTATATGATGTCTTCCGTTTCGCAGTAGATATGCACTCCGTTTGCCTTGCAGAAAGCTCTCAGCTCGGTTACGCTGAATTTGTCTTTAACAGGTGAAGTCATAATATACGGCACTTCATTTGTTTGGCAAAGGTTGCGTGCGTTTTCCATATTTACTGTTTTTGCAGGTGATAGCAGAATAACAGCTTTATAGTTTTCGTAAACCGCTTCGAAATCGTTTACGTCATATATATCGTACGGTGTGCCCATAAGGCCAAGCTCACGGCGGCGGTCGTGGAACATACCGCGAAGTGAACCGCTTGTAAGGTATTTATAAGCGCTTTCGTCGACAAATACTGCAACCTCTGCCTTTGAGCTTCTGTCGGCATCGGTTATGCTCTGCTCATAAATATCCTTGAAGGTTGCCATTTCAGCCATAATATCTTCATCGGCATACCAACCACCCCACATATCAAACCACCAGAGAGCGTTACCCTTGATAAGCTGACGGGCAAATGATCTGCGGATTTCGTTCATAGCCTGATACTTCGATCCTCTCGGATGCCATACGGGAGCTTCAAGAAGTCCGTCAGGGTCGGTTGACGGGTCTTTCTGTGAAAGAACTTCGGTGAGGTGAGTTCTTATATCACACTCCTGGAAGCACATTTTGCCGTGAAGGCGAATTGAATCGGCAGGATACATTTCAGTCCAGTCCCAATCGGGGTTACGGGTGCCGATATATGAATTGGGCGAACAGATAAAGTCTATATTTTCGTCCTGCAGTATGTAATTGAGAGCGTGGTTACCCTGAAGCGAATTCGTTACCTCAAGCGTATAACCGTAGAACGTACCGACAACAACGTTGTTGCCCGTTTCTTCTTTTACAACCTGTGCAAAGTGGCTTATAGCCTCTGCAACCTTGAAGTTTGCAAACTCTATATAACGTGAAACGTACTCGTCGTTAATATAATCGCCCTTCTGATCAATCTTGCTGATATCGGGCAAACCCGTATACTCTGTATCGGGATAGTAACGTGCGAGAAACTCCTTGAAGCTTTCCTCGGCACATTTGCCATAGCCGCCGTTCATATCAAAATGGAACCACTCTTCGGTATTACCGCCTGCAATCTGGTAGCCGACAATATTTGCTGCATACTTTGAAGAGTTGACGTACTGTGTGAACTGACGCAAAAATGTAGTTGCATCGTCACGCCATTTCTCTGAATAGAAAGACTCACGGCAAGCCTTGCCGTCTTTATAGTTGAGCTCGTCGGGGTTTTCTTCCTCCCACCATACGGGCATGCTTATGTTAACTCTCGGAATTATGTAAGCATCGGGACAAGCCTCGAGAATCTTCTCAACAGCCTCGTCAAACAGTGAATAATCGGGCGCATCCTTAACGTCGAAAATACCTTTTTTGAACGGAGTAAGACCGTCCGTAATGCTTATCCATCTGCCGGAAAAAAGAACGGGCACGGAAAAGAACTGATAACCTGCATCCGCAAAATCATCATACTCGTTGAACTTTTCAAGATAAGTCATATATGCTACGGCAGCGTGCGGCTCACCGTTGATATAAAGTGTAGGTGCACCGCCGCAATCTTTGATTTCAGAATGAATGCCTGCATATTTACTCATATCACGCTCAACCTCTTGTGTTAAAACTTCGTAGTCCGCTTCAGTGATAGGCTTTTGAAAATTTAAAGCATAGCCGAAGAACGTCGCCAATGCCAGAAAAAAGCTGATAATTTTTTGAATAAACATAAATTTGCTCACCTCATTTTTCAGTATAACAAATTTACGGCAAATTACAATAGAAACCTGGTTGAAATAACATATAACTTGTTGTAAAATAAAAATCAGTACAGACTTCAAGCTGTCTTACAACCGACTGAAGGGAGAACTACCATGAATTACGACAATCTCAACGTTTCCGAATTCACTTACAGGTTTGAGGATTTTTTGCCAGGTGCCGAAAATCCGAATCCCCTCAACCGCATTTTCAATTATCTTGTTTCCGGTCCTTTTGTTCTCGAAACAGACGGCTCGTTTGAAAAAGAGCATTTCTACGAAAGAGAAAAACTGCTTTACGAGGATTATCTTTCGCTCGACGGCGGCGAAAAGAATGCCGCGCCCGAGCTCGGTGCGAAGATAAAAAACAAATATTACGGCGAAGACGTCAAAACGTGGGAGCGAGGCTCATTCAAGTGGGATAACCTTCGCTTTGAGCCCGAGGAGCTTGCCTGCGACCCTGCGTTATACGCAACCGAGCAGCGAAACGCCGTTTACTATGCGGCTTTCTATATCGACTGCGAAAAAGAAGAAAAAGCAATAATCAGTTACATAAATTCAGGCAGTTCGCTCTACCTCAACGGAGAGCTTATTGATTTCAGACCGTACGGTAAACTGAAGGGATTGAACGGACTGGGCTATCAGTGCCTTCTTCACCTTCGTCCGGGTAAAAACCTTGTTATGTTCAAGCTGCGCCCGGGTTACATTGCCGACAGCATTGATATTTCAATTGCTTCCTGCAACATCTTCCCGATTGTACTTGAAGAAAGCGGACTCTGCCTTTCATTGCCCGTACAGACAAGGGCATATTACGGCACGGTTGAACAGCCGAAAATGGTGTTTCATATGTTTGCCGCCGCCGAAACAGACACACTGAAAACCGATTTCATCTGCGACGGTGAAACATATACTGTTCCCGAAATGAAAGCAGGCACTTGCTGCGTCATTCATCCCGGTGTTTCTGCAGGCAAAACAGAAGAAACCGTAAAGCATACCGTATCCCTCCGCACCAAAACAGCAGCTGCGCAGGGTGACGTTTATTTCGCTACACTTCCTTACGACGGATTCGAAGGAACTGAGCATATTTTTTCAGAGTTTCACTTTGACACAACCTACCATCAGGA
>JAZRRT010000109.1:0-8024 GCA_045650985.1 Acutalibacteraceae bacterium
AAGAGAAAAAGCAAAGATTGCAAGAGAGCTTGCACTCGAAAAAGAGCGCAAAGCAAAAGAAAAGGCAAGACTCAAAGCAAAGAAAGAACGAGAGCTTGCACTCGAGAAGGAACGCAAAGCAAAAGAAAAAGAGCGTATCCGCAAAGCCAAGTTGCGTGAGCAGGAGCTTGCAAGACTTGCTAAGGAAAAAGAAAAAGCAAGAATTGAAAAAGAGAAGGCGAGAGCAGAAAAAATCAAAGCTCTTGAAGAGGAAAAAGCTCGCAAAGCAGCTCTCCTCGCTGAGCAGAAGAAGGCTAAAGAGCTTGCAGCTCAGCAGGCCGCTAAAGAAAAAGCACTCGCAGCTAAACAACGAGAAAAAGAAAAGCTGGCAAGGGCCAAAGCTTTACAGCTTGAAAAAGAGCGTGCTGCTAAAGCAAAACAAAAGGAAAAAGAGCGCTTAGCAAAGCAGAAGGCTGCTGAAGCACAAAAGGCTAAAGAAATTGCAGAAAAACAGCGAGCAAAAGAAAAAGCTGCCAAAGAAAAAGCTATTTTAGCCGAAAAAGAGAAGGCAGCTAAGGAAAAACAAAAAGAAAAAGAGCGTTTAGCAAAGCAGAAGGCTGCTGAAGCTCAGAAAGCTAAAGATGCTGCTGAAAAGAAAAAGGCAAAAGAAAAAGCAGCAAAGGAAAAAGCTTTACAGGCAGAAAAAGCAAAAGCCGCCGCTAAAAAAGCCAAAGAAAAAGAAAAATTGGCTAAACAGCGTGCTTTAGAGCTCGAAAAAGAGCGTGCAGCCAAGGCAAAACAGAAGGCAAAAGAAAAGGCTGCAAGGGAAAAAGCTTTACAAGCAGAGAAAGCAAAGTCAGCCGAATAAAAGGCTAACGCATCAATCACTGATGATGCAGAATAAGGTCAAACGACCATAACATCGTTCCTGCCCTCGCAGTTGAGGTTGTAAATGCAGAAAGAGGCAACCGAAACGAGGAGGCACGATAGGAACAACCTGATTTTATTGGAGGCATACAAACCATGAGAAAACGATTACTTTTCCGCACAATATCTGTATTGGTGGCAGCAACGACCTTGCTGTCTTCTACAAGTGCATATACTCTCCTGGTTTATGCTAATCAGGAGATAGACTCATCTTCTCTTTCTGCAAATGAAACCGATGATGCTTATGCACCTGAAATCACAGTTCAGGGCGGCGATCTTCAGCTTGATACCAACGCTGAATCCGATAAAATCAGTTGGGGTACCGATGCTAACGGCAACGCCGCAGACGGTTCTTCTCAGAATCCTTATCAGATTTCTTCGCTCGCTCATCTGCTTCAGGTAAATTCACTTGTTAATGATACTCAGGGCACGTATGTTGATAATATAAACAATAAATACTTCGTGCTTACGGCAGATATCGACATCAGTTCCCTTACCGATAAAGATTTCATCGAAACAACAGGTTATGCTTACCTTGTCTCGACTGATCATCAGAATTCAAACTCACAGCAGGTATATATCAATATTGACGGATCTTATATTGACGCCAACGGTAAGCCTCAGCGCCACAAAATTACCGGCGGTGCAGGCGGCTGGAACATCGAAATAGCCGGTCACCAGAATTTCTCTATATTCGGTTATCTCAGCAGCAATTCTGTTGTAAGTAATATCATCTTTGAAAACATCAATGCAAACGTTACAACTGAAAGTCCCCGTCAGGTTTCAATCATTGCCAATAAGAATGACGGTACTATCCAGAACTGCAGTATCAATAACTGCTCAATAAAGTCAAAGCTCGGTAAAGAATATGATAATCCGTTCAATGTTGTTGACGGTGTTAACTTCTACAACGGTGTTGCGGCTGCCGTCGCTGATAACGGCGGTACAATCAGCGGCCTTGAAGTGAACAATATCGATATCACTCTCACAGGTGTCGATGATTATATCGGCGGTGTTGTCGGTCAGAACAGAGGTCTTGTTGATTCGACTTCTGTTTCCGGCATAAAAATCACAGCAACATCCTACAACCACTATATCGGTGGTATCGCAGGTTACAACGAGCCTGACAGCACTTCTCTCGGTATACAGAACTGTTCAGTCGATATGGCAGGCACATCCGGCAAGGTGAAGAACTTTACAAACGGTGCTTACGTAGGCGGTCTCGTCGGCAGCAATGACGGTTACCTCTACAACTCTTCCGTCACAGGTACATTCACCTCAGCTCAGAAGACAACCGCTGTTTCCTATAACATTCTCGGCTATGTCGATGCTTACAGTAAAGACTTGACTCATTTCGGCGGTGCTGCAGGTATCAGTACCGGTGTTATCTCCAACGTTACTGTTTCTGATCTCGGTTTCTTCTCTCATGCTTCCAACTCAATCAAGCAGTCCTATTTCGGAGGTATCACTTCTACTGTTACAACTGAAGGCTCTATTGTCAACTGTGTTGCGTCCGGTGTTTTTGCAGCTTCTAACGATTCCAAGGTTTACGCCGGCGGTATCATCGGTTTTGCAGGCGATACAATTGCTGACGGTGCAATCCGAAACACATTTGCCCTCTACAAAATTATCAACCCGAGCAAAGCTTATGTCGGTGCGATTATCGGTTGGGGCGGTAAGGCTTCTACCCTTGAAAACTGCTATTGGTCCGATCAGCTCAGCGGTTGCACGGTATCTTACGTTCAGCGTGATGCGTTCTATACAGACCTTATTGCAAACGCTGAGGCAATTAAGGGCAACCTTTATTCAGCTAACAGAGCAGTCGTTGCTTCCAGAAATTCAAGCGTGACTGTTGATAAAGATACTCTTACGCACAGGTGGGATGGTTCAAGCGTTGTTATCGGTACACCTGCTCAGGATGTTACCGTGCCTACAAACGGTCTTGCCAACTCTCTTGCTGCCGCCCCCTATTCAGTTGATTTTACCTTCCCCTCCGGTATCGGTTCATCCGATAAGCGTGAAATGGCTGTTTCGTTCAATATAGATGTCCTTGTTACAACAGCTCAGGGTGACCCTGACGACATAAATAATCCGATGGAGATTTCATCATCGGCTCAGGCAAAATATATCAGCCTTGTTCCTTACGGTCACTACGAGCTTATGAGCAACATTTCTGTTTCGTCAAGCTCATGGGATGCTCCCGTGTTCACAGGTACGCTCAACGGTAATAGACATACCATTGCAACAGACGGCTCAATTTTTGATGCTGTTGTCGGCGCAAGAACAGGCGAGATACTTGACAGTTCAAGTGAAGCAAACAAGAAAGCAACAACATTGTCAACAAATCCCGCAAACGATAACAGAGATTATCTTACCAAAGGTTACGTTTATAATCTGAATGTTGACCTGAGTGAGAATATTACAAAGTCCGTATTCGGCAACTTAATAAATTCAACTTTTGTAAATGTTACTCTTACCGACGGTGACGTTGCAAACGATGACAGCGACGAAAGCACGTATGACGGCTTCTACGCAACTATCAGTGATAAGCGTGAAGCTACCTTTGCTGCTGCGGCAAACGGCTTTACGTATATCTACGGTTGTTCAACCAACGTATCTGTCAGAGTCGTTAACGACAGCAGAGGCGTTGCAAATAACGATATTGCTGTATTTATTGCAAAGCTCAGCGGTAAAGTAACCGTTGACAACTGCTACGTCAACGGCAATATGTATATTAAGGGTGGCATCAACGGTAATTCGGGTCGTGCCGTATTTATCGGCAATATCTCCGAGAACGAAGGCTTTATTATCAACAGTGCCGTTTGTACCTGGATACATTTTGAGACAAATGAAACCGGTGTCAGTGGCCGTCACTGTGCGGTTATTTTCGGTCAGATGGACCACGTTAAGAACCTTAATAAATACAAGAACATTGTCTGGTCGAAGAATTTCGGCAGTGACAATGAAAGCAACGTTAACCTTGCGTTCTATCCTGTTGGCGATATCAGCGGCGCAACTGACCATGACAAAACACAGACTGTTCTCTGGGGTGCTTCCGCAAGCGGTAACTATCCCGAGAAAACAATTGCAGCAGGCAACTCTACGAGTTTTGATATCGCAATTCCTCAGAATATCAAGACTTTTGAAGGCTTCTCTGCTTCCGATTTCTCTGTTTCCGTCAATAAGGGTTCAGAAGGTCCCATTGAAATTACCGGTGTTTCTGTTGTAGACGGTAAACTCAAGGTAGTTGCCAAGGCAAAGCCCCTGCCCGAAGGCGAGGAAATGTCCAAAAACCTTAATGACTGGGTCCGTGTATTCCATCAGCCCAGCGGTCTTACCACTTTTGTCAGGGTAATGGTTAAAGAGAGCGGTCTCTCATACAACGCTGAGGACGGCTACTATCACATCACGTCAGAAAGCGATCTTAAATTCATATCGGATAATATAAATGTTGCCGATCCTAACGGCACAGGTACAACCTACCGCGAGGCAGCATATATCCTTGATGCGGATATTTATATCACTGAGCCTCTTAAACCCATCGGTAACGAAAATAATCCGTTTGCAGGTGTGTTCACGGGTTCGGTTGATGAAAACGGCGCACCTCTCTATACAATATATAATCTTACATTAGCCGCAACTTCGGACAACGTGGCTTTGTTCGCTGCTGTTGATTTCAGCGGTGAAGATGTAGTTCTCGGCGAGTCCGGAAATACTGCACAGCGTGGTATAAGCAATATCGCAATTTCAGGCGCCAACGTAGAGGGCGGCGTCAGAGCTGCTGTGCTTGTAGCTTATGCTAAAGGTCCGACAGGCATAAATTATTACGGCGAGGTAAACATCTCAAATATCGTTATCAGCAACTCAACTGTTATTGCGGGTAAAATAAGTGATGTAATGGCAGGTAAGTCAGCTTCCGCGGTGCTTGCCTATGCTGAAAACGTAAATATCGACGTTAGTTCAATCAGCCTTAATAACGTTGAGGTTATGTCACGTTATTACGACAATAATGCTAAGTACTTTATGGCAAATTCAACCGCAGGTATCGGCGGTGTTGTCGGTAATATCAGAGAAACCCGTAACGGCAGTATAGATGAGTCTATGGACGTCAACATTACGGATGTTCAGATTGACGGCATTGCTCTTAGCGGTATTAACGGCAAAGGCGAAAAGACCTATGCCAATGCTAACATTGGTGCTGTTGTAGGTGTTTACTATGCAACTTACACCAGAAATACGACCAAGTATGCTACTCTTACAATCGGTAATCCTTCATTCAGCGGTGAAGGTTACGATATAACAGTGAATAACGCTGTCATTATGACTCAGGGCGTAGGCGGCGGTGTGCTCGGTGCATCCAACGTCAGATCAAGCATCAACTACGCTCACGTAACAGGCAATAAGTCTCCCATAGGGGTTGAAGCTGAGGATCTTGAGACTGTTTCAACAAGAATCTGGGGTACAACCGAGCTTTATCTCGGCGGTATCGCAGGTTATATGGGCTCAATAAAGCCTGAAACAAACTTTGAAGGTTACTTCTATCCCTCTCTTGAGCAGGTTTACGGCTCTGTCAAGGGTTCCAAGGTTGAAAAGGCCGATATCAGAGCTATCGTTGAAGAGGGTACGGTTGTTGAATCACGCAACGTTACTGTCGGTGGTATTGTCGGCGCGATAAACGGACACAAGGGTTCAACTGCTGTTTCTTCCTCGGTAGTCAGCTCAAGCCATATCGAGGGCTTGGTAGTCGGCGGTATTGTCGGCTCATGTATCGAAACCTACGGTAGAGATACACAGGGTCAGGGTTATGTGGTTACCAGAGCTCCGGATTATTCAAATTCAATCAATATCGATTCTTGCTCGGTTTACGGCTCAGAAATCAGAACGGTTGACGGTGTCACTCCTGCTAAGGAAGCTTACTATATTTCATTTGCTTACGGTGTCGGCGGTATCCTCGGCACTAACAGACGTTCACAGACGAGTTATGCAATGCACACATCCGTAAGCCGTTGCTATGTTGATGATAAAACGGTAATCACCAACACAATCGAACCTTATACAGACAACACGGAAGTCTGTATCCACTCCTCAACAGGTGGCATCCTTGGTTCAGGTTTCGAAAACGGTATTGAAGACGGCGAGCTTTCAATCAGGAATAATGAGGTTTACGCCACAATTATTACTGAGAACAGCTTCTCCGCAGGTACAACAGCTGTTGCTGCTGATCTTGTTTTCTTCAAATCACTTACTGCAACCGGCGGTCTTGTCGGTTCCTTCATCGGTACACAGTATGAAGATTTTGTGCCTGAAGCATACGAAATCTGCGACCTTTCAAAGGTTACCGTTGAGCACGGTATCTTCGGCGGCTCAATCAGGGGTACAGACGGTATAGGCGGCGCAGTAGGCGTTATTTCCGCCGCTTCCGCATTCTCAAGCGATGATGACCTTCCCGCAAATCTTATCAGCGATGTTGCGATTACAGGTCAGCTTGAGTCAACCCTCACAACTTCCGTTAACCACGGCGGTATCGTTGTCGGTCATATGGCTGTTAAAGCAAACGGCACGGCAAGAGACGGCGAGGATGATTACTATGTCTTTGATGTCGCCGCAGGCACTGACGTAACAAGTGTTTTCAACAGAATCTACTTCTCATCCTTCCAGGTTGATGCTGAGAAATTCCCCGTGTTCGGTTATAACACCGTTGCAAAAACGTCAACTTCAGCCGATACACCGTTCTCAGCAAACGCAAAGGCAATTCTTATCAATTGTTATAACGACGTTAACCTTGAGGACGATAATACTACAAAACAGTTCACCGATGTTTCGGCAGGTGAAGCGTTTACTCTGCCCGAGGCAGACTATCCGCTTGTTTCCCGCCCCTCAGGTGATGCAAACGCATACTCTGCACAGGGTCAGCGCTGGTACGGCTCCAATACGGATATTGCCACCATCGTAAGCTCGAATCCGAATAACCTCGTTATCACTCCCAAAAATTCGGGTTCAATCAACGTTTCAATCAACTATGTCGGCACGATAGGTGATGACACTTGGTCCAAGGATGTTTCAATCCCTGCAGGTTTCAGATTCACTTCAACAAGCCAGGCTCCGCTTGATTACGTTGTACACAACGGTCAGACCTACTACATTATTTCAAATCCGTACGATATCGTTCTTATCGGTAAAACACCCGGCGATACAAGTGTTCTCAGTGCTGAACTTATGTCGGCAACCTACTGGATTGCAAAAGATATAGTTCTCGAAGAGTCACTCTTTGCTGCAAACGGCATTTACGACGGCGGTATCGCTCCCGTAGGTACGTCTGCAATGCCGTTCACCGGCACGATTACCTCTATGCCTGCCGGTGAGTATACCACTAACCTCGGCACAACCTATGTATCCGACGGCAGCGCAAAGACAATCACAGGTCTTCAGTTCGCTTCAAAGAGCGGTACGACAAACCTTACTCATATCGGTCTGTTTGCTTATGCAAAGGGTGCAACGTTTGAGAATTTCTCACTTGCAAACGTTAAGGCATCATCTGCATCTACCACTACAACAAGTACGTATATGGGTACTCTTGCCGCACTTGTTCAGGATAACGTTTTTGTTGAAAACGTTACTCTCAGCGGTCTTAACCTTTCAGGTCTCAATTATGTCGGCGGTTTCTTCGGCGGTATTGTTTACAGCTCATCTACTACTCCGTCAACTATTATAAACAGCGGTGTTATAGGCGACACAAGCGACTTTGACGAAGAAACAGGCGAGAGAATTTACTCCAACAACATCGAAGGTAAGTACGGTGCAGCAGGTATTGTGGCTCACACAAGCCAGTACAACACCAATATGTCCGGCATTACTGTTTCCGATGCTCAGATTACTCAGGCAGACACCGGTAACGATAACGCTTATTTCGACTATGGTGCAGCAGGTATTTCTCTTGCTTACTCCGGTAACATAACTGCCAACGGTGAAAAACGCAACCTCATAGAGGGTTGTTCAATTACCGGTGAAGTTGCAGCAGGCGTAATAACCCGTACCTATAACTCAGCTAACGAGAAAGATTATAAGTCTTATACAACAAATCGTTACACTAATGCTACAGCTCCGACAGTTCGTGCAAC
>JAZRRT010000110.1:0-13939 GCA_045650985.1 Acutalibacteraceae bacterium
TTTTGCTGTTTTTCAGGATGAAATCAGGTTTGTTTGTTTTGGGAAATTAAAGTATGATTCGGCTTGATTTTTTGCACCGTTATCAATATAATGGTTTTTATATTTGTATGTTTTATTTTATTGGAGTCAGCGTATGAAAAAACTCGGATATAAAAGCACTGCTGTCAGTTGCTATATAGGATATATTTCACAGGCGATAGTGAATAACTTTTCGCCCTTGCTTTTCGTTATGTTCGGTACAGAGTTCGGGATAAGCTACTCACAGCTCAGCCTTATGATTGCCGTGAATTTCGGCGTGCAGCTGTTGACCGATTTTGTTGCGGCTCGTTTTGTTGATAAGTTAGGTTACAGACCATTTGTCGTTGCGGCACATTTTCTCTGTGCGGCAGGTCTTTCGTTGATGAGTATACTGCCTTTTATAATGATGCCGTATATCGGTCTTCTGATTGCAACTGTTTTCAGCGCAGTCGGCGGAGGACTTATTGAGGTTATCGTCAGCCCGATAATCGAAGCTTGCCCGAGTGATAACAAGGCTTCGGCAATGAGCCTTCTTCATTCATTCTACTGTTGGGGACAAATGGCGGTTGTGCTTTTTTCAACGCTTGTGTTCCGCTTTGCGGATATGGGTTCGTGGCGCATTATGGCTTGCGTATGGGCTCTTATTCCGCTCGCCAATGCGTTCCTCTATATGTTTGTTCCGATAAATGCGCTCCCTTCAGAGGACGGTCATTCGGGGCTGTTCTCACTTTTCAAAAACAAAACGTTTGTAATAGCATTTCTTATGATGCTCTGTGCAGGGGCAAGTGAGCTTTCAATGAGCCAATGGGCATCCGCCTTTGCCGAAAAAGGTCTCGGCGTTTCAAAAGCTATGGGTGACCTTCTCGGCCCGTGTATGTTTGCCGTATTTATGGGTATCTCCCGTGTGTTCTACGGTAAGTTCGGCGAGAAGATTGCTTTGAGTAAGTTTATGGCGGGCAGCTGTGCGCTTTGCATTGTGGCTTATTTTATAACCGTCGCTTCGCCTGATTCGCTTCTTTCGCTTGCAGGCTGTGCGCTTTGCGGTCTTTCTGTCGGCATAATGTGGCCGGGCACGTTCAGCCTTGCCAGCAATGCTATGCCTGCCGGCGGCACGGCAATGTTTGCAATGCTCGCTTTTGCGGGCGATATGGGATGTACTTCAGGCCCTTCGCTCACCGGCAGAATTGCCGATGCGCTCGGCTCTGATATAAGGGCAGGCTTCGCGTTTGCCGCGCTTTTCCCCGTGGTGTTGCTCATTCTTTCGCTTGTCTGGATAAGACGCGAAAAGAAAATAAAAAAATCTGACGTATGATGTAACACTTTTTCTCCTTTTGCCATAGTATGTGGTGTAAGAAGAAAGGAGGAAACGAACATGGGATGCAACTTCTCTAACGGTAACTGCTCTTGGATTATCATTCTTATTCTTCTCCTGTGCTGCTGCGGCGGTGG
Source organism: Acutalibacteraceae bacterium (assembly GCA_045650985.1). Lineage (GTDB taxonomy): Bacteria > Bacillota > Clostridia > Oscillospirales > Acutalibacteraceae > UBA8612. Next base: position 1,468 of record JAZRRT010000110.1, read on the forward strand.
CGACAGCTGTGGCTGTAACTGCAATTGCGGCAGAGATTCCGGCTGTGGCTGCGGCTGCTGATACGGTTTCTTGCGGCATCTGACGCGCTACTGAAAAGTCCTCGCAAAGTTTCAATGCTTTGCGGGGCATTTATTTTGTTGGTTTGAGCAAAATAAAAATTGTGCAGACGGCAAGAAAATAAGACAAAAAGGTATACAAAATGTTTTTAATGTGATATAATACAACGGAATATTAAAATTGGGGGTGGTATGGGTGTCGATAAAAGTAAGCGTTATTGTTCCTACGCATAACAGGCCGCATTTCCTTGGCCGCACGATAGATTCTTTGTTGGCACAGACATACCGCGACACGGAAATTGTCGTTGTTGACGACAATGCTGTTGACAGCCCCGCAAGAGCTGATACGCAGGCTCTTATGAAAGATTACGAAAAATACGATAACGTTATTTACGTGCAGAACGAAAAGCCTCTCGGCGGCGGTCCTTCACGTAACGAGGGTATCAAGGCGGCAACGGGCGATTACGTTACCTTCCTTGACGATGACGATATTTATCTTCCCGAAAAGGTCGAAACACAGCTTGCTTTTATGCTCGATAACGACCTTGATATGAGCTTTACCGACGTGTTTATTCACAATGCCGACGGCAAGCTTATCGAGTACCGACGACATTCTTACGTTGACGATTGTTCGAACGAATCGCTGTTTCGTCAGCATATTCTTCATTCTCTTTGTCCCACGTCGACGTATATGATAAAACGCAGCTTCATTCTTTCAACTGACGGTTTCCGTGCCGTTCCTATGGGGCAGGATTTCTGGCTTATGTGGGATATGCTTGAGCACAATGCAAAGACAGGCTATTTCCCCGTTTCTTATATTGTGCAGTATATTCATAACGAAGGCAGAATTTCAGTCGGTAAAAATAAGATTGACGGCGAGAATGCGCTTTACGAACTGAAAAAGAGCAAGTTCAATCTGCTTTCCCACAAAGAACGCAGATACGTCCGATTCAGACATTACGCTGTTCTTTCTGTTGCGCATATCCGCAGCAAAAATCCGATCGGTACGGTTTTATGCTGCATAAAAACAGCATTTGCCTCTCCGGGCGATCTTTTCAACGAACTCAACAGGTTTGTTCGCAACCGCAGGATTGCAAAACAATCAATTAACGGTGGCAAGTAAGAGGTTCTTATGTTTTCACTTAAAGACGGTATATTAAGAATAAGCAGCGACAGGTCGGGTCTGGATGTTTTTGTCGATGCGAGCTTCTTTATGTTGCTCTGCACGATTTTTGCAACTCCGAAAGCGACCGAGGGCAGAAACTACATTTACTATGCTACGTTCTTTCTGTTTTTTGCTCTGACGGTTGTAAAGATACTTACGCTGTTCAAATCCAAGGGCAATCTGATTTTGCCGTCATGCACAATGTGGTACGGCGGGTTTATGCTGCTGTCGCTGGCATCTACGCTGTGGTCGGTGTATCCGGCAAACGGCATTGACGTTATGTCGCGATTGGTTCAGGCTTTGGTCATCACTTTCTGTATGGCGCAGAATTATGCCACGCGAAACGGATTTTTCAAGTGTATACGTATGGTTGCCTGGGCAGGCGTTTACGCGGCGATTTACTTGATGCTTAAAACGCCGACAGACAGATGGTTCTCCGGAAAATTCGGCGCAAGCGTGGTAGGTCTTAACGCAAATTCAATCGGCATGATATTCACAATCTGTATAGTCGTGTCGTTTTATCTGGCTTTTTATTGTGGCGAAAAGCGTTATTATTTCGTTACTCTGCTGCAAATGTTCATTGTTATGCTTACCGGCTCAAGAAAGTCTTTGCTGGCTTCGATGGCAGGTATCGTAATGCTGATTATGATGAAAATGCAGCGACGCAATATAATCCTTCGTATTCTTATGGTGTTCGGATTTATTGTTACGCTGTATTATCTGATAATGTCTGTGCCGGTGCTGTATTCCACGATTGGTGTGCGTATTGAATCAATGACGGAGCATCTGTTGGGTGAAGGCGGCGATTTCAGTATGTCGTTGCGTCAGTCGTTCATAGACCATGCGACGGATATGTTCTACGAGCGACCTCTGGCAGGCTACGGCATAAACAACTTCAAATCGATGATAAGAGGACGTATCGGCGTATCGTCTTATGCTCATAACAATTACTACGAGATTCTTGCCGACCTCGGTATAATCGGTTTCGTTGCATACTACGGCTACTACTTTTATTTATCGGCATCACTCGTTAAAATCTGGCGTAAAACCAACTCTTCGATGGTTAAGCTTATGCTAACATGGCTTGCCGTTATAATGATTTGTGAATACGGCATTGTTACCTACTACACAGTTTACATTCAAATAACACTTTGTTGTATGTATATGTTTATCAGTGCGTTCAATGCGCCGGATGATTATTCTGACGGAACACCGAAATATTTAAAATATCGTAACAGTGTGTACGGTTGATATAACCACAGCAATCCGCAAAAACAGAAAGGAAGATGAACGTTGAATTCCAATACCAACAGCACGTCAGCTCCCAAAGGCATAGAAATCAATATAGTTTTTTTGCTTGAGACAGTGCTTAAAAAATGGTGGCTGCTTGTCATATCGGCAATAGTTGCCGGCGTATTAGGTCTCGGTGTGGGCATTGTTACCACTACACCGATGTATACTGCAGATATGAGCTTCACCACCTATAATCAGGAAGCAAGTAACGTTGTTTCTGCCGGAGATATTAACAGTTCCGTTCAGATTGCCAACACTTTCAAATACATCCTTCAGGGCAGAACGATGCTCACAAGTGTTGCCAAAAACGTTGAAAAGAGCTTCGGTGAGAAGATAGATATTGAAAGAATATCCAAATATATGCAAGTTACCAACGAGTCTGAAACGAATATTATCATTATCCGCATCACAACGGATAATCCCAAGCTTTCTTATGCTATTGCACAGGGCTTTAACGAGTGTTATCAGGAAGTTGTTGACTATGCGTATCCCAGCGCAACACTCAGCATTTACGAGACTCCTGTTTACCCTCAGGAGCCTGATGTCAGCACGTCTGAGCTGCGTTACTCCGTAATCGGTGCAATCGTCGGCTTTGCAATTGCGTTCATCGCAGTTATCGTGACAAATGCTGTCCGTGATACTGTCCAGACGGTTGAAGATATTCAGGTTAAGCTTGAATCAAACCTTATCGGTACGGTCGGTAACGTTCGTATCAAGGGAAAAAAGAAGAACAAGGGCCATCGTCTGCTCCTCACAGACCGTACGTTGGGCTTCTCGTTCATAGAGTCGTATAAGGCGATAAGAACAAAGGTTGAAACTTTCTGCGCACGAAAGAAGCACAAGGTTATCCTTGTTACAAGTGCCGGTGAAAACGAAGGTAAGACAACGTTCTCAATGAACCTTGCTCTCAGCCTTGCACAGAACGGAAAATCAGTTCTCGTTATCGATGCTGACCTTCGTAAGCCTGCTGTCAGCAAGTTCCTCAACCTCAACGTCAGCCCCGAGTATGATCTTGCTTCTGTTATAAGCGGCAAAACCGAGCTGAGCGATGCAATCAAGTTCGTCGAAAAATATAAGCTCTTTATTCTCACAACAGCTCATTCAAATGATGAGCCTACCGAGATTCTTTCCTCACAGCAGATGCACAAGGTTATCAAGGCTGCAAGAGAAGAGTTTGACTACGTTATCATCGATACAGCTCCCGCAGCTGTTGTTACCGATGCGAATATCCTTTCCAACTTTGCCGATGCGGCAATTCTTGTTGTCCGTGAGAATTTCTCTGCCTGTGCACGTATACGCGGTGTTATCGATGATATCAGCTCCAATAAGGCTGAGCTTATCGGTTGCGTATTCAATAATGTTGCTTCCGACGGTGTCAGAGGTGCTTACAGCAAATATAAGTACGGCTACGGTTACGGCGGATATGGCCGCAGCTACGGCTATGGCGGTTACGGCTACGGTGATTCATCATCCTCTTACACGGATGGTTCACAAAATACTGAACAGTAAAAAGGGGAATGCGTTGTGAAAAGAGTATTGTCGGTTATTCTTGTTGTTGCAATTACAGCTTGCGTCGGAATGAGTTTTACCGGTTGCAGCGCAATCTTTGATTCCGTTTCCGAGAGCATCGGCAGTTTGATGGCACCGAAACTCGACAAAGCAATTGTCGGCACGTGGGTTTCCGAAAACGGTCTTACCTGCACCTTCCGTGAGGATGGCTCGTGGAGCGGCAACATAAGCGGTTTGAGTATTGTTTCACTTAACGGCACGTATACCGTTGACAATGAAAACAACAAGGTTACGCTTACTTACACTTTGATGAGCACTTCCGTAAGCAAAGAGCTTGACGCAGTCATTGAAGAAGACGTTCTTACCGTTACTACGGACAGTTTGCTCGGCTCAGAAAAGGTCACTACCGTTTACAACCGTCAGGTTGCTGAATAAATCTGTAAAAATAAGCAGCGGATAGTTTAACTATCCGCTGCTTTTTTATGCCGTTTTGAGTTTTTCTGTGTTGATTTTTTTCTTCAGCTTTCCTTTAACTATCAGGAAGCATATAAAATGGACAAGAGCACATATACTCCACGATATTATGTAGGCGATATAAAGTGTTTCTTGCGTCGGGTTGGCACGGAATGCCGTGTAAACCCATATAACTCTGAAAACGCACGAGCCGAAAACGGAAACTATCATCGGCGGTGTTGAACAGTTCATACCCCTCAGCAGACCGACCAGAACCTCCATTACTCCGCACATAAAGTACGGCAGACATATCATTCTCATACGAATCATTCCGTACGGTATGATTGCCGCATCTGTCGAATAAATTTTCAGCAGATGTTCACCGGCAAGATATGATGCACCGCCCATAATAAGTCCGATTACCGTCACAGTCATTAGCGTAACAATTGCAACGCGTGAGATTCGTTCGGGCTTTTTTGCGCCCACGTTCTGGCTTACAAACGTAACCGCCGCCTGATAAACGGAGTTCATTGCCGTGTAGGTAAAACCTTCTATGTTTGCTGCCGCCGCATTACCTGCCATTGCTGTTGAGCCGAATGAGTTGATTGAGGACTGAATCAGTATGTTTGAAACTGAAAACAGAGAGCTTTGTATGCCGGCGGGCAGACCCACCTTGAGCATTTTAGAAACTTCATCTTTGTGGAAGGCTATTTCTTTTATGTTCAGGTGACAGCAGTTGTCAAGCCTGAGCAGGCAGATAACAACAAGCGTTGCGCTGATATATTGAGAAATAACGGTTGCCAGTGCAACACCCGCAACGTCCATATGAAAAATACATACAAACAGCAGATTCAGAAGTACGTTGACAATGCCTGAAAAGGTCAGGAACCAGAGGGGGCGCATTGTATCGCCCATAGCCCTTAGTATTGCCGCGCCGAAGTTGTAAATCATAACTCCGGGCATACCGAGGAAATAAATTCTTACATACAGTGCAGCAAGACCTATTACATCGTCGGGCGTGTCCATAAGGTTAAGAAGGGTTTTAGATACGGATATGCCGATTGCCAATGTGGCGGCACCCGAAACAAGGCTCAATGCAATGGCTGTGTGCACTGCGTCGTGAGCTTTACGGAAGTTGTGAGCACCTATATTCTGTGCGACAACAACGCTCGCGCCGACGCTCAGACCGATAAAAAGATTTATCATCAGGTGTATCAGTGAGGTTGTGGAGCCGACAGCCGCAAGTGAGGCACTGCCTGCAAACCGTCCGACAACGGCAACGTCAGCAGCATTGTAAAGCAGCTGAAGTATGCCTGAGAGCATCAGCGGCAGTGAAAAGATGAGTACCTTGCCCAGCAGAGGGCCGTTACACATATCAATTTCGTGTTTTCTCTTTTTCATTTTGTGTTGTCCTTACGGTATATTCTTACATAAAAATCTATCTTTGTTTCAAGAGAATCGAGTGCGAGCAGTTTTTCTTTGTCTTTCGGTGAAGTGTGGTAGTAATACGGTGTCATTTTAAAAAGCGCGTCAATATCCTCTCTGCAGGTAAGGTTTGCCGTGTGGATACTGTTGAATGCTTTCTCAAGTGTAAAACCTTCTATTTCGGGACAGATTTCTTCATTTTTGTACGGCGTGTCGTAAAGAGCTGATTTCATCTCCCATAAATGCTCTGCTCCGGGGCATACGCTTATCAGATAACCGCCCTGTTTTATAACTCGCAGAAACTCCTTCTCGCACAGCGGTGCAAAAAGGTGAACGGCGCAGTCGATGCTGCCGTCGGCAAGGGGAATATCCGACATATTTGCAACGAAAAACGTTGCGTTGCATCTGCGCTTTGCGGCAAGACGCACCATCTCTTTTGAAATGTCAAATCCGTAAACCTCAGCTTCGCAGAGCTGAGTTATAAGCTGCGTGTAGTAGCCTTCTCCGCAGCAGATATCAAGCACACTGTCGGGCTTAAGCTCGGACAGCGCAAGGCAGACCGCCTTTGCCGCAGGCTCAAAATAGCCTTTGTCAAGAAAGCTTTTGCGTGAGCGCGCCATATCACGGTTGTCGCCGATAAGGCTGCCGCTTTTACTGCCTGTGAGAAGGTTGATATAACCCTCTTTTGCAATATCGAAGCTGTGAGAGCGGTCGCATTTCATTGCGTTTTCGTTTTCTGTTAATTTACTTTTGCATACAGGGCACAGCAATGCTTTCATTTCAATCTCCGTTCCGATAAAGTATATGAAGTATTATATATCACAATTTTCACATAGTCAAATGTGAAAAGCGCTTATTTGCACTTGAAATTAATCGAAAAAAAGGTTATTATATCTCTATATTGTTTTGGAGGAAAAGGAATGAAAAAAACGTTAGCTTTTTTTACGGTTTTAATGTTGCTTGTGTTATCGGCAATGCCCGCAAGTGCTGTTATGGAGCTTCAAGAGATTGATGCGCCTTACGGAGTTGTATACAAAGTTTACAACGATACCGAGGCGGAGCGAGTCAGCATAAGCTGCCTTTTTACCGATGAGTACGCATCAATATCCGATATGACAAATGCGGAGAGCTATGCTGCATATGGTATTACGGATATATATACCTATGTCCAGATTGACTACAAAATAGACGGTGGTGATTGGCATCACAGCGAAGTGTGGGAGACAACACCCGATGCGGCAAAATACGGCGGTCAGGTTCCCAAGGGTGATACCGTAAGAGTATTCGATCTGCTTTATCTCATTAACGAAAGCACCCGTGAGGATGCAGGCAGTCTTGCCAAAACAAATGAAAGAGGCAAGTATGTTTTTGACCTTGATAACCATACGCTTGAGTTCCGTATGAGAACGACTATGGGTTATATGACTAAGAATAATGTCGGTCAGGTAACTACATCAGCCTGGACCGAGACGATCAAGGTTGAGCGTGATGCAGATTTCGGCGAATCACCCAAAGAGCTTGAAGCTCCCTACGCATACGAGCCGCGTGTAGAGTACGGCGACGATGAAATGCCTTACCTTGCTTTTGACATCAGAACTCCCGAAAGCGTAAAGGAGAGTGGCGCGTGGCTTGCAACTCAGGCACCGACATATATTCAGCTTCTTGTTGAGATTGACAGGGGCGACGGCACTTGGGAGGAGCAGAGCTCATACGTTTATGACAGCCACCTTGCCAACGAATCAAAACTTATTTACCTTTCAGCTACCGATCTTGATGATGCTTCCGATATGCGTGTTCGTGCAAGATACGTTACGTATATCGAAACGGAAAACGGCACACAGGCGCTTTATTCCGAATACAGTGATGAGCTTAGCTTTTCCGTGCCCCGCTGGAAAGAGGGCAAGGGCATTCTCCACGCACGATGCTCCGTTTGCGCAATCTGCCATCCGATAGCAGGTCAGTGTATGTTCGTTCTGGGCGGAATTTTGCTCGTCGTGCTTGCGATTGCGGCTATACCCCTGAAGATGTATCTTGACAAGGTCAAGAAAAGAAAGGCTGCCGAAGAAGCGGAAAAACAGCGCAAGCTCGAAGAGGAGCGCAAGGCTCTCGAAAAGGCAAAGCTTGAAAAGAAAAACAAAAACAAAAAACAGAACAGATAAAACGCTTATGCCGCGGCGATGCAATCAGCTTGCATCTGCTGCGGCTTTTTTGCGCGCGAAAAAGGTCGATTATGAAATAAATCTTGCAAAACGGTTGCATCTTTCAATAAAAAATAGTATTATACAAGTATTATGTAATTATGGAGCGACGCTTTATGACGAAGTCGATTCTCAATAAAATAGACGCACTTTACACAAAGCTTTCCAAGGGGCAGAAGAAGATTGCCAACTACATTATGGAAAACTACGACAAGGCCGCATTTATGACGGCGGCTCGCTTGGGCGAAACTGTCGGTGTGAGTGAAAGCACGGTTGTGCGATTTGCAACGGAGCTTGGCTTTGAGGGTTATCCCGCTTTTCAAAACGATTTGCAGGAGCTTATCCGCAGCAAGCTGACAAGTGTTCAGCGAATGGAGAGCGCAAGCGTTCGTATCGGTCAGGATGAGATACTCGAAACCGTTCTTTCAGCCGATGCCTCGATGATTAAAGCCACTCTCGAACAAACCTCGAAAGATAATTTCAACGGTGCGGTAGAGGCTATAAACAAAGCGCGAAACATCTACATTTTAGGTGTGCGCAGTGCCGCAACGCTGGCGAATTTCCTCGCCTTCTATTTCAGGCCGGTTTATGAGAATGTCATTCTTGTTGACAGTGCACGAGCCAGTGAGGTTTTCGAGCAGATATTCCGAGTCGATGAAAGAGATATTTGTATTGCTATCAGTTTTCCGCGTTATTCAAATCAGACAATAAGCGCTCTGCGCTTTATGCACGATAAAAAAGCCAAGATAATTTCCATTACAGACAGTGAGCTTTCGCCGATTGCTCAGTTTGCGGATTATCTTCTGCTTGCACGCAGTACAATGGCTTCGTTTGTCGATTCGCTTGTTGCTCCGCTGAGCCTTATCAATGCGCTTATCGTTGCGGCAACCTTCAACCGTCGCAGTGAGGTTTACGATAATCTCAGCGAGCTTGAAAAAATTTGGGATGATTACAACGTTTACGACAAGCAGGAGGCACGAAGCGAAGATGACAGATGAGATAATAATTATCGGCGCAGGTGCCGCGGGCATGATGGCGGCAATTCAGGCGGCGCGTAACGGAAAAAGTGTAACGTTGCTTGAACGTAACGACCGCCCCGGCAGAAAAATAGTTATTACGGGCAAGGGCAGATGTAACGTTACCAATGCGGCAAACCTGCTCAACGACCTTATAGCGGCTGTGCCCGTCAACGGCAGATTTTTGTACAGCGCTTTTTCATCGTTTATGCCGCAGGATACGATGGAGTTTTTTGAAGAGCAGGGTGTGCCGCTTAAAATTGAGCGCGGCAACCGTGTTTTCCCCGTTTCGGATTCTTCGCTCGATATTGTCGATGCGCTTTACGGTGCTGCAAAAAAAGCAGGCGTCAAGTTGCGCAAGGGCAGGGCGATTGAGCTCGTTATAAATGACGGGCTTGTTACCGCGGTGAAGACGGAAGACGGCGATGTGATTGAATGCGGCGGCGTTATTATTGCGACGGGCGGCAAATCCTATCCTGGCACGGGCTCTACGGGCGACGGATACGACCTTGCCGAGCAGGCAGGTCACACAATAACCGCACTCAAGCCGTCACTTGTGCCGCTTGAAGCTCACGAGGGCTTCTGCTCACAGCTTCAGGGGCTTTCGCTGCGTAATGTGTCCGTGCGTGTCGAGGATACAGAAAAATACCGTACGGTTTATGAGGATTTCGGTGAGATGCTGTTTACACACTTCGGTGTGTCGGGTCCGATTATTCTCAGCGCAAGCTCACATATGCGCGATATGAAAAGTGAAAAGTACGTAATACATATTGACCTTAAGCCTGCTCTCAGCCACGAACAGCTCGATAAGCGTGTTGTTAAGGACTTTACGGAAAACGCTAACAAAGACTATGTCAACTCACTCGGCTTACTACTGCCGCGCAAGTTGATTCCCGTTATCGCTAAACTTTCCGGTATCAAGACTTCAACAAAGACAAACCAGATAACGAGAGAACAGCGCGCCGGGCTTGTCGATTTACTCAAGGATTTTAAGGTTACCGTTACAGGATTCCGCCCGATAGAGGAGGCGATAGTCACCTCCGGCGGCGTTAAGGTAAGTGAGGTTGACCCCAAAACAATGAAATCCAAGCTTGTGCCGAATCTTGCTTTTGCGGGTGAGGTACTCGATGTGGATGCATATACCGGCGGCTTTAATTTGCAGATAGCTTTTTCAACCGGCTATGCTGCGGGTAACAATATCTGAAGGATGTGTGAGAAAATATGATTAATATTGCAATTGACGGTCCTGCAGGTGCAGGCAAAAGCACAATCGCAAGACAGCTTGCGGCAGGTCTCGGCTACATATACGTTGATACGGGTGCGCTTTACCGTGCTGTCGGTGTCAACGCAATGCGTAAGGGCGCAGATACAAAGAATGTTGCTCAGGTTACCGAAACTCTCGGCAGCGCAGACGTATCACTTCGCTTTGTCGACGGTGAGCAGCGTGTTTTCCTCGGTGATGAGGATGTTTCGCTTGCAATCCGTACACCCGAAGCTTCTATGGCAGCTTCAAACGTTTCCGCAATTCCCGCTGTAAGAGCGTTTCTTTTCGACCTTCAGCGTGATATTGCCGCAAAGAACAACTGTATTATGGACGGCAGAGATATAGGCACGGTAGTGCTTCCCGATGCTCAGGTTAAAATTTTTCTGACAGCTTCGGCGCAGGTGCGTGCAAAGCGCAGATATGATGAGCTTCTTGCAAAGGGTATGGAAGCTGATTATGACAGAGTTCTCGAAGAGATGGTGCAGCGCGATTATCAGGATTCACACCGTGAAATTGCCCCCCTCAAGCAGGCGGATGATGCCGTGCTTGTTGATACGTCAGATATGAATCTTGAGCAGGTGATTGATACGCTCAACAACATTGTAAAGGAGAAGATGTGAAATGGCTTTTGATTATTCCGTTATCCGCGACAGAAAATATTACAAGGTGGTCACAAAACCTCTCAGACCTTTTCTTAAGCTTTTTTTGAGAGTCAAATGTGTCGGCAAGGAGAATATCCCTCAGAACGGTGCGTTCATTATTGCAAGTAACCATATTAATATTCTTGACCCCGTCATAATTGTAAGCGAATGTAAAAGACCGATTCACTTTATGGCGAAATCAGAGGCTTTCAAAAATAAGTTTGCCGCTTGGTTCCTTACACATCTCAACGTTTTCCCCGTCAACAGAGGCAGAAACGATAAATCGTCTGTTGACTATGCAGTCAAGCTGATTGAAAACGGAAAGGTTCTCGGAATTTTCCCCGAGGGTACACGTTCAAAGGATCTTAAGCCTCAGAAGGCAAAGGCCGGTGTTTCCCTTATAGCTAAGCAGACTCAGGCGGATGTTCTTCCCGTTTCGGTATACTGCGAAAAGAAAAAGGGACTCTTCCGCAAAATTACCGTTCGCTTCGGTGAGCTTATCAAGTACGAGGAGCTTGAACTTGACGGTGAGTGTTCAACACGTGAACTGCGTAATGCCGCAGACAAGGTTATGGGCGAAATTGTCACTCTTTGGGAGGAAGGACATTGCAAATAACACTTGCAAAAACGGCGGGCTTCTGCTTCGGTGTCAACAGAGCGGTTGACCTTGTGTACTCAATGCTCGGCGAGGGTAAGCGCGTTTGCACCCTCGGCCCGCTTATTCACAATCCGCAGGTTATTGCTGACCTCGAATCAAAGGGCACAAGAATAATCGACGAGCCGTCGCAGGCGCTTGAAGGCGAAATGCTTGTCGTGCGTGCTCACGGAGTTACGGCTGCGGTTGAAGAAGAGATTGCTTCGATGAATATCGAATGCTGTAATGCGACTTGTCCGTTTGTCAAGAAAATTCACAAAATCGTTTCCGAGAAGGTGGATGAGAACACGGTTGTTCTTGTTGCGGGTGATGCAAGTCATCCCGAGGTTCAAGGTATAGTGGGCCACTGCAAAACAGAGTGTATCGTGTTCGGCAACGGTGAAGAACTTGAGAAAATTGCCGCTGAACGCAACTTTTTGTCTGAAAAAGAAATTTTAGTTGTTGCACAGACAACTTTCAGCACAAAAGAATGGGATTTATGTGAAAAAAAGATAAAAAAACTCTATACAAACGCAAAAATTTTTGATACAATATGCTGTGCGACACAAGAAAGGCAGCAGGAAGCTTACGAGCTGTCGCTTGTGAATGACGCTATGATTATTATTGGCGGCCGTCAGAGCTCCAACACCGCAAAACTCAAAGCGGTATGTGAGCCGAATTGTCCTACCTGGCTTGTCGAAACGGCAGATGAGGTAAGGCAACTTGATTTGAGCGGCTGCACCCGTGTTGGCGTTACTGCAGGAGCATCCACTCCTGCCGGTATAATAAAGGAGGTACTACAAACCATGTCTGAAAA
>JAZRRT010000111.1:0-8042 GCA_045650985.1 Acutalibacteraceae bacterium
GGCAAGAACGACAAGGAGAAGCTCGAAAACCTTATCAAGGCTATCAACGACCTTAAGAAGACAGTCGGCATCAAGGAAACAATCAAGGATTACGGTGTTGATGAAAAAGACTTCCTTGACCGTCTTGACGATATGGTTGAGCAGGCATTCGATGACCAGTGCACAGGCGCTAACCCCAGATATCCCCTTATGAGCGAGCTCAAGCAGATGTATCTTAACGCTTACTACGGCAAGCACTTTGTTGAAAAGGCTATGCCCACAGCAGACGATATCAAGGTTTTTGAGTCCGACAAGGTTAAGTCCGCATACAGAAAAAGCAAGAAGGCATAATTGAGAAGGAGGATATATAACAATGAAACTTGACAGAGTTATAGCAGTAAGAAACAATAAGACAATCTACCGTGACGGCGACGTTTGCGTTAAGGTTTTCAACGACGATTATTCAAAGGCTGACGTTCTCAATGAGGCACTCAACCAGGCAAGGATTGAAGAAACAGGCCTCAATATTCCCAAGGTTCTCGAAGTAACTATGATTGACGGAAAATGGGCAATTGTTTCCGAATATATCAAGGGCAAGACTCTTGCACAGCTTATGGCAGAGGATGAAGACAAGAAGAGCGAGTATCTTGAGCTTCTTGTTGACCTTCAGCTTGAAGTTCAGTCAAAGACCAGCCCGCTTCTCAACAAGCTCAAGGATAAGATGAACAGAAAGATTGCTCAGTCCGACCTTGAAGCAACAACAAAGTATGACCTTCACACACGTCTTGAGGGTATGCCCAAGCACAATAAGGTCTGCCACGGCGACTTCAACCCCTCAAACATCATCATTGCAGAAGATGGCACAGCATATATTCTTGACTGGTCACACGCAACACAGGGCAACGCATCAGCCGATGCCGCAAGAACTTACCTTCTCTTCTGGCTCAGCGGTGACATCAACGGTGCAAAAGAATACCTCGAACTCTTCTGCAAGAAGAGCAACACAGCTATGCAGTATGTTCAGAAGTGGATGCCTATCGTTGCAGCTTCACAGTCCGTAAAGGGCAACGAAAAAGAGAGAGAGTTCCTTCTTTCATGGGCAAACGTTGTTGACTACGAATAATAAAACTTAAAGGAGATAACGAAAATGAAAATTACAGTTTGTATCGGTTCATCCTGCCACATCAAGGGTTCACGTCAGGTTGTTGAACAGCTTCAGTATCTCATCAACGAAAATAAGCTCGGCGATAAGGTTGAGCTTGGCGGCACTTTCTGTATGGGCAAATGCCAGCAGGGTGTATGTGTTACCGTTGATGACAATTTCTACTCGGTAACTCCCGAAACAGTTGACGAATTCTTCTCAAAAGAAGTTATTGCGAAGGTGTAAGATATGGTGATTGTTCAGGTTTGTGTCGGCAGTTCATGCCACCTGAAGGGTTCACCCGAAATTGTTGAGCTCCTTCAGAAAGCCGTTGAAGAACATCATCTTGAAGACGAGGTTACACTTGCCGGAAGCTTTTGCATCGGCAAGTGTAATCGCGTTGGTGTAACAATTCAGGTTGATGATGATATTCACGTTGGCATAACAAAAGAGAATTTTAAAGAGTTTTTTAAAGAAAACATTTTATCGGCAGTTGAAGGGAAGTAATAATTTATGAATTGCCTTACTCTTAAAAAATCGAACTGCAAAAACTGTTATAAATGTATCCGCCATTGCCCGGTCAAAGCCATACGCTTTTCGGGCAATCAGGCGCATATTATAGGCAACGAATGTATTCTTTGCGGTCAGTGTTTTGTTGTGTGTCCGCAGAATGCAAAAGAAATCGTGAATGAGGTTGAAAAGGTAAAAGTGCTTATACAGAGCGGAGCACCCGTTGTTGTCAGCCTTGCCCCCTCGTTTATAGCAAACTATGACGGTGTCGGTATCAATGCAATGCGTTCGGCGCTTCAGAAGCTTGGCTTCTTTGGCGTTGAAGAAACCGCAATCGGTGCAACAATCGTCAAAAACGAATATGAAAGAATACTCGCAGAGGAAGAAAGAGACGTTATCATTTCTTCTTGCTGTCATTCAATAAATCTGCTTATCCAGAAGCATTATCCTGCCGCGCTCGCATATCTTGCAGACGTTATGTCACCTATGCAGGCACACTGTCAGGATATCAAGAAGCGTATTCCGGGCGCAAAAACTGTTTTTGTCGGTCCTTGTGTTGCAAAGAAGGATGAGGCTGAATATTACGAAGGAATCTGTGATGCCGTTCTCACTTTTGAAGAGCTTACAGAATGGTTCAAAGAAGAGAGTATTGAGCTTGAAGCTGTTTCTGATAAAGACGAATTCAGCCGTGCAAGATTCTTCCCAACAACGGGCGGCGTGCTCAAAACAATGACCGAGGTGAGCGACTATACATACGTTGCCATCGACGGCGTTGAAAATTGTATAGCTGTACTTAAAGATATTGAAAAAGGCAAGATTCACAAGTGCTTTATCGAAATGTCATCTTGTGTCGGCAGCTGCGTAGGCGGCCCCGTTATTGAAAAATATCACCACACCTCAAGTATCAAGGATTACATTGAGGTTGCAAATTATGCCGGCAAAAGAGATTTTGAGGTTGACCAGCCCAAAGCAATTGAACTCAAAAAGAATTTCAGCTTCATCGAAAGAAAGCTTCCGTTGCCTTCTGAAATTGAAATCAACAACATTCTCCGTCAGATGGGTAAATTCAAGCCGTCAGACGAACTCAACTGCGGTTCCTGCGGATATAATACCTGTCGCGAAAAGGCAATAGCTATTTCTCAGGGTAAGGCTGAAAGCTCAATGTGCCTGCCTTATCTCAAGGATAAAGCAGAAAGCTTCTCCGATACAATTGTTAAGAATACTCCCAACGGACTTATCGTTCTTAACGAACAGCTTGAAGTTCAGCAGATAAATACAGCTGCACGCAAGATTATGAATATCCGCTCTGCTTCCGATGTTCTCGGCGATCAGGTTATCCGTATTCTTGACCCTACTGTTTTTATGACTGTTCTTTCAACAGGCAGAGATGTCCGTGATCAGCGTATATATCTTGCCGAATATAAGAGATACGTGGAGCAGACGGTTGTTTATGACCGCGATTCGCATCTTCTTATCGGCATTATGCGTGATGTTACCGACGAAGAAGCAGAACGCGAAAAGAAAGAAAATATCAGCCGTCAGACCGTTGAGGTTGCTGACAGAGTTGTTGAAAAGCAGATGCGCATTGTTCAGGAGATTGCTTCGCTTCTCGGCGAAACAGCCGCTGAAACAAAAATTGCTCTTGCGAAGCTGAAGGAGTCGATTACCAATCAATGATTTGTGTGCAGATATCGGCTACAAAAGCGTAAATCATTATGGCGAAGAGCTTTGCGGCGACCACGTTGACGTTGTGGAGCAGGACGAAAACTCTACTGTTATCGTTCTTGCAGACGGACTCGGCAGCGGTGTTAAAGCGAGCATACTCTCAACACTTACATCAAAAATAATTTCAACAATGATGGCTGAAGGGTTGCCGATTGAAGAGTGTGTTTCTACAATTGCGGCTACACTTCCCGTATGCTCTGTCAGAGGTGTTGCGTATTCAACGTTTACGATTATACACCTCAAAAACAACGAGACTGCTGAAATTATTCAGTATGATAATCCGCAGGTAATCGTTATCCGTGACGAAGAGAATTACGATTATCCGAAAACTGAAATGAATATCGGCGGTAAAAAGATTTTCAAAAGTGTAATCAAGCTTCGTGAAAACGATATTTTTGTTGCAATGAGTGACGGTTGTCCCCATGCAGGTATAGGCATATCATATAATTTTGGTTGGAAGCGTGAAGATATTATTTCGTTTGTTGAAAGTCTGGCTCCTGTCGGATACACAGCAAAAACACTTTCTACAATAATTGTTGATGAATGCTTTAAACTTTACGGCGGAAAACCCGGTGATGATGCAACAGCTTGTATTGTCCGAATCAGAAAGCGCGAGCCGATGAATATTCTCTTCGGTCCGCCTTCAAACCGTGACGATGCCAATCGAATGATGTCGCTTTTCTTCTCAAAAGAAGGCAAGCATATAATTTGTGGCGGCACAACGTCTTCTATCGCCTCGAAATATCTCGGCAAACCTATAAAAGCAAGCCTTGACTTTACGCAGAGTGATGTTCCGCCAACTGCCGAAATCGAAGGTGTTGACCTTGTAACAGAGGGTGTTATAACCGTAAACAAGGTTGTCGAATACGCAAATGATTATCTTGGTGAAAACAAGCACTATGAGCACTGGAGTATCAAGCGTGACGGTGCTTCCTTGATTTCCCGCTTGCTTTTTGAAGAAGCAACTGATATAAATTTCTATGTAGGCAGAGCTATTAATCCGGCTCATCAGAATCCGGACCTGCCAATAAACTTCAGCATAAAAATGAATCTTGTTGAAGAGCTTTCCGCATGTCTTAAAAAAATGGGCAAACGCATAAAGGTAAGTTATTTTTAAGGAGTGAGTGAAATGAGAAAGTTTGATACAAAAGTCCAGTATCTTAAATATAAGGTTTTACGTGAAGTTGCAAGACAGGCGTGGAATGATACCTTGTTTGACAACCTTCTCGACATACCCAAAACTCTTGTTCCGGGTAATGAGCCCACAATGCGTTGTTGCGTATACAAAGAGCGTGCAATTCTTGCCGAAAGAGTAAAAATTGCAATGGGCGGCGATAAGCTCAACCCCAACGTAATTGAGGTTATCGATATTGCCTGCGACGAATGTCCTGTCGGCGGTTATGAGGTGACAAATGCTTGCCGTGGCTGTCTTGCACACAGATGTGAGGATGTATGTAAAAGAGGTGCTATCACTTTTGATAACAATCACGTTGCACACATCGACAAATCAAAGTGTGTTGAATGCGGTGCGTGCGCTAAGGTATGCCCGTATACGGCAATCGTAAGTCGCAAGAGACCTTGTGAAAGTGCCTGTAAAATCAAGGCAATTTCAATGAATGAGCATAAAGCTGCAAAAATCAACAACGATAAATGTACCGCTTGTGGAGCCTGCGTTTACCAGTGTCCCTTCGGTGCGATAATGGATAAATCCTTTATGGTCAACGTTGTTGATATTATCAAAAAGAGCGAAGAAAACAAAAAGTATAAGGTTTATGCAGTTGTTGCTCCCTCAATTTCAAGCCAGTTCACCTACGCAAAGCTCGGTCAGGTTATCACTGGACTCAAAGAGCTCGGCTTTTACACTGTTGTTGAAGCTGCACTCGGTGCGGATATGGTAGCGATGTCTGAATCAAAAGAGCTTGCCGAAGAGGGATTCCTCACAAGCTCCTGCTGTCCTGCGTTTGTAAAGTATGTTCAGTCTGCGTTTCCTCAGCTTGCAGAGCATATTTCACACAATCTTTCTCCTATGGCGGCACTTGCAAAGTATATTAAGGAAACAAGCGAGGGGGCAAAGGTTGTATTTATCGGACCTTGGACCGCAAAGAAAGCGGAAGCACAGCTTGAATCCGTCAAGCCTTATGTTGACAGTGTTCTGACCTTCGAGGAGCTTCAGGCACTCTTTGACAGTAAGGATATTGATATTACGACTCTTGAGGAAGATGTGCTTGATAACGCATCGTATTACGGCAGAATTTTTGCAAGAAGCGGAGGCCTTTCGGATGCAGTTGCACAGGCAATGAAAGAGCAGAATATTGAGTTTGACCTCAAACCTGCAGTCTGCGACGGTATTGAAGCCTGCCGTGTTGCTCTTCTTAAAAAGAGCAAGAATGTTCTTGATGCAAACTTCATCGAAGGTATGGCTTGTGTCGGCGGATGTATCGGCGGCGCAGGTTGCCTCACTCACGGCGAAAAGAACAAATCCGATGTTGATAAATACGGCAGAGAAGCAATGGAAAAATCAATTTCCGATGCCGTTTCAGTTTTAAAATAATAGTATCAGTAAAAATAAAATCACTACGGCTTTGTATCAAAGTCGTAGTGATTTTTTAGGTTTGATGGTGCCTTTTGACACTTTTTCCCACCCTAACTAAAACTGGGGTAAAATCAGTGTTGTAGTGGAGTAGTGTTGCATTTCATTGAAAAGGCTCATCAGGATGATTTTTTTATCTCATCACTCAAAAATATCAATAATTAATTTGCGTATTTCTTCGATTGCTATATTAAATGCTTGGCGGATAATTCTTACTGCCTTTTCAAAAAAGCTTTCTGTTTCAAGCTCAGCATTTTCTCCGTCAGCGGAATAACAGCCGATATTGTTGCTTGTTATTTCATTGCCGTAGAAATCTGTCATACAGCCGTCCTCAACCTCAAACCCCGCACCGATTAACGGCGAGCCCTCTGCAAGTTGGTAAGCCTTTATCGGATCATCGCCGCCCACAAAGCCGGGAAGAGTATTCAAAGCGTCCTTATCAAACGCTGGATTGAAGGTGTTATAATAGCAGTTGTTGGCAAACAGGTTATTCCAATCCTTCATTTCGCTGTTTATATGATAAAACTTATGTCCGTCCTTAAAAACTATAATGTTGTTTACGAACAGTGAATCATAAAGCTGAGTAATCTGAAATTCAGGCGAATTGATTATTGTGTTATTGTAGAAGCTGAAATTCCATTCGCCGTCGGATACACCGATTTTGTTTCTGCCCTGATTGTCGTTGACAGACAAACAATATCTTACCGTATTGCCCCAATTTCCGCCCTCAGACGGGTTGTTACACATAAAGCGCATATTGTCGTGTGAATAAATATATTCGTACGTACAGTTGTATGAGCCGTGATCAAAATCCACTGTCATTCCGTCACCGTAGTTTTTCTGACCTGCTATTTCGCAGTAGCTGAAGGTGCAGTTTGAGGAATAATGAGTCCACATTGCAGCGGTAAAATAAAGGATTTCTCCGTTTTCATCAAGGCCTACTCCCTGGCAAACGTCAATCGCACGGCAATGCGTCACCAAAGCACCGTCGCAGCCTTCAAGAACAACCGCTTCACCGTCCATATTGTAAAATTCACAGTTCTTAACAAGTGCATTTTTGTTCAGGTCCTGAGTACCGGTAAAAAATATACCGTTGCCGACATCGTATATTTTGCAGTTTACCGCCTGAAAGTCGTTGACGGGATAAGGTGAACCGCCATATCGCTTGATAACTATTGCGGCTCTGCCCGAAATCGGACCTTCAGCATAATTGTCACGAGAGGTTACGGTGTAGTTCTGCATATCGTGAAATTCGCAGTTTTCAATTCTGACACCCTTGGATTCCTTCGTAACTCCGTCAACCCATATACCGCCGCCGTTATGTGCCGTAATTTCAAAACCAGAAACTGTAACGTATGAGCAGTCAAAAAGCTTCATAACAGCATCTCTCGCATCGGTGTTGAGGTGAGGCTTTTCACCCTCTCCGTAAGATGAAATAACAATGGGATTATCCTGAGTTCCTGAGCATGTAAGCGTAATGGCACAGTCATAGTTTCCGCCTGACTTAAACAGAACTTTATCGCCTGATTCAAGGGTTAAAGCAGCAATGTTATCAACTGTTTTCCAGGCAGAGGTTTCGGATAAACCCGTGTTTTCGTCATCACCCGACATACTGTCGATATAGTAAGTTGTTCCTGCAGCAAACACAAACGGTGTTACACTAAGGGTGATTATAACAGTAAGAATTACCGATAAAAGCTTTTTCATAACAATATCTCCATAAAATTAGATAGATGTAATTATTTCATTGTCGAGATAATTATAACACACAGTCGCTATGCTGTAAATACAACTTCACCGCCATTGCGCTAATGCTTTTTTCGTTAAAATCGTTGGTACATAGCCATTTGTAGGGGATAGGGCAAAAAGAAACCCACTACGGCTTTGTATCGAATTCCCCCCACTAATTAAAGCAGGGAGTAAAATCAGTATTGTTAGGAGGAACAAATTATTGCAAGGGGAGAAATCAACCGTTAGTAGAGTAAAAAGCAAACGCTAAACTCTTATTTATCGTAATTTTCGCTGAGTTTCTTTACTTTCTTGTTATCAAAATGTATATGAATACCTTCCCAATGAAAAACACGCCTTTTGAACCAA
>JAZRRT010000112.1:0-8283 GCA_045650985.1 Acutalibacteraceae bacterium
TCTTTTTCACTTTTTTGGCTGAAATACTTGCAAAAGAACGGGATATATATTATAATATCGTGTGTTCAGTAAATATATTAGTCCACAACAGCTTTGTTTTGGTCATGTGGTGTGTGGGTTCTGTGCGACGGTGCACTGCGAACCATGTCAGGCGGGGAACCGAGCAGCATTAAGCAGACCGCACGGTGCGCCACAGTCCGCCTGCACACTGCATGACCAAGGCAAAGCTGTTTTGTTAAATTAAAACGAAAGGATGGCGAGTTTTATGATGTACCGTGCTCTTTACCGCAAATGGCGTCCGCAGACCTTCAGCGACGTTGTCGGACAGAATCATATTACAGTTACGCTTCAGAATGAGCTGAAAGCGGGAAAACTCGCCCACGCCTATCTTTTTACAGGTTCACGAGGTACAGGTAAGACAAGTTGCGCAAAAATTCTTGCTAAGGCTGTAAACTGTGAAAATCTGATTGACGGTAACCCTTGCAACGAGTGTGAGGTTTGCCGCGGTATCGATTCGGGTGCAATACTCGACGTTGTTGAAATTGACGCCGCAAGTAATAACGGTGTTGACAATATACGCGATTTGCGTGAAGAGGCGAATTATACCCCTGTTCGTGCAAGGTACAGAGTGTATATCATCGACGAGGTTCATATGCTCTCCGTCGGTGCTTTCAATGCGCTGCTTAAAACCCTTGAAGAGCCGCCTGAACACGTTAAATTTGTTCTCGCCACGACAGAGGTGCACAAGCTTCCCGCTACGATTCTTTCCCGCTGTCAGCGCTTTGAGTTCAAGCGCATTGAGCCTGACGATATTGCCTCCAGAATAAATGAGGTCGCCGCAGGCGAAGGCTTCACCGTTGACGATGAGGCGGCTATGCTGATTGCCCGTGTGGCCGACGGCGGAATGCGTGATGCACTGTCGCTGCTTGACCAGTGTGTAGGTCAGAGTGAGGTTATTACGGCACAGCTTGTAAGCAACGTTGCAGGCTTTACTGGCAGAGACCATCTTTTTGCCCTTGCGGACTGCATTAAAAACGGTGATTGTGCACGTGCGCTTGCAATAATCAACGATTTGCACAATTCTTCCTGCGATATGGAGCGGCTTTGCAATCAGCTTATCGAGCATTACAGAAATCTTATGATTATCCGCTCGGTCAATGAACCGTCAGGTCTTATTGTATGCACCGCTTCAGAGCTTAAGCAGATGGAAGCTCAGGCGCTCACCTATACGCTTGAACATATTATGCACATTCTCGGTGTGCTCGAATCAACGTCAGGCAACCTCAGAAAAGGACTCAACCGCAGGGTTGAAACCGAGATGGCTTTTGTCCGTCTTTGCTCGCCCAACCTTGACAGCAGCATTGATGCTCTTCTCAAGCGCGTAGCGGCTGTTGAGAGTGCTGTGCGCTCCGGTGTTGCCGTTAAACCTGCCGCACAATCGGTTGCGCAGGATGCAACAACTGCCGCTGAGGAAACGTCACAGCCTGTCGCAACTGCTGAGCCGGATATGCTCCCCGATGGTGAGATGAGCTGTTGGCCCGATGTGCTTGAAGAGCTTAAAAATATTAACCGTCCGCTGACGGGTATACTCAGCAACTCATCTGCTTGCGTACAGGGCAGTCATATCGTAATTTATTCCGATAACAGCTCGCTTATGTCGCTTCTCAAAACAAATAATAATTCCGTTGATCTTCGTCGTGCGATATTCAACGTAACGGGTATAAAGTACAAAATAGGCGTAAACAAGACAAGCGCAATGCCTGCCGAGACTCCGCCGCCTCCTCCTGAGGAGCCTGCCGCGCCCGCTGACCCGTTGGCGTCGTTTATTGCTCAGGCAGAAGGGTACGGAGTTAAAATAATTAAATGAAAAATTTGAAAGGATAGATAAAAAATGAAAGCAAGAATTCCCGGTGCGCCCCAGGGCGGTCAGGCTGCTATGCTCCAGAGACTTCAGGATATGCAGGATCAAATGCAGAAAACTCAGGAAGAAGTAGAGGCAACTGATTACACAGCTTCCGCAGGCGGCGGTGTTGTTGAAGCCACTGTTACAGGCGCAAAAGTTGTAAAAGATATTAAAATCAGCCCCGAAGCTGTTGACCCGGAGGAAGTCGAGATGCTTCAGGACCTTGTTATTGCCGCTGTTAACGAAGCTCTCCGTAAGGCAGAGGATGCAATGGTACAGGGTATGGAGAAGGCTAAGGGTGGCCTTAATATCCCCGGTCTGTTCTGATTATGGGTTATGAAGTTGCAAGCCTTGCGCGGCTTATCGAGCAGTTTGAGCGTATGCCGAGCATAGGCCACAAAACCGCACAGCGCCTCGCTTTTCACGTGCTCAATATGAGTGATGAGCAGGCACAGAGTTTTGCCAAGGCAATTCTTGATGCTCATGAAAAAATTCACCGTTGCTCGGTTTGCTGTAATCTTTCCGAGGATGAGCTTTGTCCTATATGCTCTCGTACAGACAGAGATCCTTCTGTTATCTGCGTTGTTGAGGACCCGCGAGACGTTATTGCGATTGAGCGCACTCACGAATTCGGCGGCACTTATCACGTGCTTGGCGGTGTAATTTCACCGCTCAACGGTATCGGACCCGAGCAGTTAAGCATCAAAGAGCTTATTGCCAGAATGGGCAGCGGAGAGGTTAAAGAGGTTATTATGGCTACCAACCCGACTGTTGAGGGTGAGGCTACTGCGATGTATATATCGCGACTGCTTAAGCCAATGGGCATCGATACTACACGGCTTGCTTACGGTGTGCCTGTCGGCGCTGACCTTGAGTATGCCGATGAGGTGACCTTGCTCAGAGCACTTGAAGGCAGACAAAAAATATAAAAAAACGTCATTCCGCAGGGAATGACGTTTTTCTTTTGTTAAGATTGCTGAGCAGGCTTTTTCTTTTTGCTGTTTTTGGTGAGTTTATAAAGCTCTTCGGCTGCCATTCTGGTTTTGGCAACAGGCGTATTGTCCTGCGGGAAACAGTAGAAAAGAGCATCTTTGTTGCCGATGCAGATTATATCTCCCAACTCATACCAGAAGTAGTCTGAATAAAGACCGTAGTTGGCAAGCGGATTCTGTTCGTATTTAAGCTCGCCGTCGCAACCTGTGAGGCAGAAGCCGTTGCTGTTGTGGCTGAGATGACCTTCGCCGACCATATAGATTGCTTTGTAGTCAATCATCATACCGATTTTTACGTCGGTTTCAAGGCGGTAAGTGCCGCTTTCAAGCTCGTCGCGTATACAGTCGCGCTCCCAGGCGTACCAGTCGGGTATATGGGTGAATTTTGTCTCGAAGCCTATGCCTTTCAGCTCACCGAGTGTTGTCATTTCCCATTCCTTTCCGCAGTGTTTACAGGTCAATTTTGTGCCCTTGCCCTCAGTTTGACCTTCTGTGCCGCATTCGGAGCATTTGTAGAGAATTCTGTGAAGTCCGTCTGCGCGGAAAGGCTCTGCGATTTCGATATTATTGCGTTTCTGCCATTCGAAATTGTCGAAGCTGAATTCATCATCGAGCATTTTATCAAGCTCTTTGGAGGATTTTTCTTTGATTTCTTCGGCAGTAAGCAGGCATTTGACGTGAGCGGAAACGTTTACCTTGCGAAGCTGAAGCATATTGTAAAGCGGATCGCGTGCAAACGCACCCTTTGTAATGATTGTGACAACGGGCACGTTGAGCTTTTTTAGGAGTACGCCCATCTTTCTGGGAAGCGCCGTAGGCGTGCCGTCGAAAGAATAGCTTGCCTCAGGGTACATCAGTACGCTCGTCTTATTTTCGTGCAGCATATACTGCATATCCTCGATTAACGTAACGTCGCTGACGAATTTTTGCGTCGGAATACAGCCTATCATTCGCATAACCTGTCTTTTTCCGATGAATCCGTCAGAGGTGCATACGATTCCGTACGGCTTGGGATACAGGATTTTTGAGGCAATCTTAAGGTCGATAAAGCTTGAATGATTCATAAGAATAAGGCAGGGTTTGTCCTTGACCTCATCCATTCTTTCCTGCGTATATTTGAAATTTGTTGCCTTCATATCAGCCATAGAATAAAGTCTGATAAGGCTTGTAAGTAACAAATTAGGCTTTATCGGTGGTTTGTGCTCAGGTCTGGGCAGTGCCATAACCTGAGAATAGCTGAGCTGTTTGGTCTTTATTTTCATTTAAAATTCACCTTTATTTGAATTGTTAGCATCATTTTACTATAAAAAAACTTTTATTTCAACATTAAAATAATTACAAATCAGCAAAATAACGGCAAAAAATCAGCTTTTTATTTTTGTGTGCAAGAAAGAATTACGTCTGTTTGACATTTTGCGCGGATAAATGTAAAATAGTGGCGGAGATGATTTAATGAAAGAATATAAACGAAATGCAGGGCTGACCCTTCTCTCAGCTCTTTTGTCACTTGTGCTTATGTTTTCATTGCTTGGTGTTATATATTACTTTGTGCCTAATGCAAACGAAAGCAGAATTTTTATGTATGCGGCGGTTATTATTGTCGTGCTGTTCCTTTTGCTGTTTTTGCCGTCCTTCAAGGAGAAGGTTACGGTTACGGAAAAGGCGTTTATACTCAAAGGCTTCCGTGTAAAGGACAAAACCTCGGTACAAAACGGCAAAAAAACGCCCTTCGGTTCACAGGGCAGTGACCCCGGAAAAGAGGTTGCCGTGCCGTATGTAACGGTTACGCGTCTCGAACTTTCGAGGGATATTATCTTCTGGCGTTGCAACCTGCGCGTGCTTGCAGATGACTTCTATCAGCCGGCTCTTATAGGTGGTGTAATGAATAATCACAAGCAGCTTTTCCGCGAAATTGTCGAGGGTGTAAAACGTGAAAATCCCGATGCGTTTATAAGTCCGAAAATTGCCGAATATCTCAAATAAACCCTACAAAGCTCTCCTTAATCGCAAGGGGAGCTTTTTTGCGCGTAATAGGGTAAATTTAAATGAAATTTTTTCTGAAAATCAGCGTAATTTATACATAAATTTGAGAATTTTTTTGGGTTTCCTCTTTATTATATTATTATAATGTGTTATAATAGCAAAGTATCATTGGGTCAATATTATGTTAATTCAAAAACAAACTAATCCCTTCGGAGGAATTTCAGATGAATATAGCAGTTATGGGCTACGGCGTCGTCGGTTCAGGCGTTGCTGAAGTGCTCAAAAAGAATCACGCAAGCATCGTCAAAAAAAGCATGCAGGAGTCACTCGAGCTCACCCGCATTCTCGACCTGCGTGATTTCCCCGGTGATGAGAACGAAGCTCTCATCACAAAGGATTTCAACGATATACTTAACGATGAAACAATCGGTATCGTTGTTGAGACAATGGGCGGTGTTCATCCTGCTTACGAGTTTGTTCTCGACTGTCTCAAAGCAGGCAAAAGCGTTGTTACCTCAAACAAGGAGCTTGTTGCCGCTAAGGGTAACGAACTTCTCAAGGTAGCAGAAGAAAAGAACGTCAACTTTATGTTCGAGGCAAGCGTAGGCGGTGGTATTCCGATTATACGTCCGCTCATCAGCTGCCTTGCAGCAAATGAAATAGATGAGATTGCAGGTATCCTCAACGGCACAACCAACTTCATTCTCACAAAGATGATTAACGACGGTATGACCTTCGAGGATGCACTTAAGATTGCGCAGGACCTCGGCTATGCCGAGCGTGATCCTTCCGCTGACGTTGAGGGCAAGGACGCTTGCAGAAAAATCTGTATCCTTGCTTCACTTTGCTTCGGTAAGCACGTTTACCCCGACTTCGTTTACACAGAGGGCATCACAAAGATTGCTCTTGCTGACGTTGAGTATGCAAAGGCTTGGGGCGGCGTAATCAAGCTTATCGGCAGAGCAACACGCTACGGCGACGGAAAAATCAGCGCAATGGTTTCGCCTGCATTCATCCAGAGCCACAGCCAGCTTGCAGGTGTTGACGACGTATTCAACGCAATTCTCGTCAGGGGCGATGCAATCGGCGACGTTGTATTCTACGGTAGGGGCGCAGGCAAGCTCCCGACAGCAAGTGCTGTTGTTGCTGACGTTATCGATTGTGCAAGACACACTCAGCGCAGAAAGTTCTTCGGCTGGGAGGACAGCGTAGAGGATTACGTTGTTGACTATCTCGATATCAAACATCCTTTCTTCGTCCGTGCAATTACGGCTGACGTTGCTGCAGCAAAGCAGGCTGTTGACGCACAGTTCGGCGAAGTTCAGTACCTCACATACGAGGGTGCAGCTGCAGACGAGCTCGGCTTTGTTACTCCTGCGGTTACTCAGCGTGAGTTTGACGCAAAGATTGCGGCAACGGGTGTAGAGGTCGGCAGCGTTATCCGTGTAACGGATTATTGAGTTCGACAATAATATAAACTAAAACGGTTCAAAATTACTTTTGAAGGCTGCTGCTTGAGCGGCAGTTATCACAGGAGGTTATCATAAATGGGATTGATAGTACAGAAATTCGGCGGCAGCTCTGTTGCTGATGCAGCCCGTGTACGCAACGTTGCTTCAATCATCATCGACACCTATAAGCAGGGTAATGATGTTGTTGCTGTTGTTTCCGCACAGGGTGACACAACGGACGACCTTATCGAAAAGGCAGCCGAGCTTAATCCGAAAGCATCAAAGCGCGAAATGGATTCACTCCTCAGCGCAGGTGAGCAGATGTCAAGCGCACTGCTTGCAATGGCAATTGAGGCTGAAGGCTACCCTGTTGTTTCACTTCTCGGCTGGCAGGCAGGTTTCAGAACAGACAACGTTTACGGTTCAGCAAGAATCAAGACGGTTCAGCCTGAAAGACTCAAGAACGAAATCGGCAAGAGAAACATTGTTATCGTCGCAGGCTTCCAGGGCCTTAACGGTTTCGACGATATCACAACACTCGGCAGAGGCGGTTCCGATACAAGTGCAGTTGCAATTGCAGCAGCTCTTCACGCAGACCGTTGCCAGATCTTTACCGATGTTGAGGGCGTCTACACGGCTGACCCCCGCAAGGTAGAGGGCACAAAGAAGCTTTCAGAAATCACATACGACGAAATGCTCGAGCTTGCAACGCTCGGTGCACAGGTTCTCAACAACCGTTCGGTCGAAATGGCTAAGAAATACAACGTCGAGGTAGAGGTTCTTTCAAGCCTCAAGAGAGTACCCGGCACAATCGTTAAGGAGGTAGCTAAAATGGAAAAAATGTTAATCAGAGGTGTCACTAAGGACACTGACGTTGCTCGTATATCAGTTATCGGTGTTCCCAACACACCCGGTATTGCTTTCAAACTCTTCTCAAAGCTCGCTGCTAAGAATATCAATGTTGATATCATTCTTCAGTCTGTCGGCAGAAACGACACAAAGGATATCACTTTCACTGTTGCAAAGGCAAACGGCGAACTCGCAGTTCAGATTATCCAGGATTCTTTCGACCTTGCAGAAGGCAGCGTTGTCTGCGACACAAATGTTGCAAAGGTTTCAGTTGTCGGTGCAGGTATGGAAACTCATCCCGGCACAGCTTCCAAGATGTTCGAGGCACTTTACGAGAAGGATATCAATATCCAGATGATTTCCACAAGCGAAATCAAGATTTCTGTTCTTATCGATGCTGAGGACGCAGACAAGGCAGTTTCTGCTGTTCACAAGGCATTTTTCCCCGTCGACTAAT
The DNA here is from genome assembly GCA_045650985.1 of Acutalibacteraceae bacterium. GTDB lineage: Bacteria > Bacillota > Clostridia > Oscillospirales > Acutalibacteraceae > UBA8612. The sequence continues at coordinate 7,636 of JAZRRT010000112.1, forward strand.
TAAGGTCAATAATGCAGAAGCCGGAACAAGCTTATCTACGATTGTTTTCCGCTTCTGATTATTTCCCCGGTCGATGCTTGAACAAAGCTTATCGATTGGTTTTACACAAAGAATTAGACCAAGTATTTAGATAAGGAATGCGGTTGCGGTTAAGTCCGCAAATCCGCACGGTGAATAAATATGGGTTTTGATGCAGAATCAGTTGCTAATCAAAAAATAATTAACGTTGAAATTAACAACGAAATGCGTTCGTCGTTCCTGAGCTATTCAATGTCGGGTATCACTTCACGTGCTCTGCCCGATGTCAGGGACGGTATGAAGCCTGTTCACAGAAGAATTCTCTACACAATGTATGAGAATAACCTTACTCCTGATAAGGCTCACCGTAAGTGCGCCGACACAGTTGGTTCCGTGCTCGGTCGTTACCATCCACACGGTGACGCATCTGTTTACGATGCAATGGTAAGACTTGCACAGGATTTCTCTATGAGATATATGCTTGTTGACGGACACGGTAACTTCGGTTCTATAGATGGTGACCCACCTGCTGCATACCGTTATACTGAGTCAAGAATGAGCAAAATGTCCTTGGAGATGCTTACTGATATTGAAAAGAATACAGTAGACTAAGTCGGAGGCCAAGCGGTC
>JAZRRT010000113.1:0-2112 GCA_045650985.1 Acutalibacteraceae bacterium
AATCTGTGCCTGAAGGTCGGGGTTTGTGATACGGATTGAGCCTGAAGAAAGCTCAATGCCGTTGAGAACAAGGTCGTATGCCTTTGCACGAACCTTTGCCTTATCTGTTTCAAGGTAAGGAATACACTCATCAAGCGGAGATGTGAAAGGATGGTGCATAGCAACAAACTGACCAAGCTCCTCGTCCCAATCGAAGAACGGGAACTCCGTAATCCAGAGGAAGTTGTACTTATCCTTCGGGATAATATCAAGCTTGCGTGCAACCTCACCGCGAAGGAGACCGAGAGTTGAGAGAACAAGTGAATTCTTCTTGTCTGCGATGATAAGAACAACGTCGCCTGCCTTTGCGTCGGCTTTTGCGAGGATTGCCTGCATTTCCTCTTCGCTCATAAACTTTGCAAATGAAGAAGCAACCGTACCGTCCTCATTGAGTCTTATCCATGCAAGGCCCTTTGCGCCTGAGCCCTTGACAAACTCGGTGAGCTTATCAATCTCTTTACGGGTGAGAGTTGTAACGGCGCCCTTTGCCGTAATACCTCTTACACTGCCGCCCTCTGCAACAGCGCCTGAGAACACGCTGAAGCCGCAATCCTTAACAATGTCGGTAAGGTCGTAAAGCTCCATTGCATAACGTGTATCGGGCTTATCGGAGCCGTAGCGCTCCATAGCATCTTTGTAAGTAAGACGAACGATGGGGGTTTCGATTTCAACGTCGAGAATTTCTTTGAACAGACGCTTGACATAACCTTCGCCGATTGCGAGAACATCATCCATTTCAACAAATGACATCTCAAGGTCAATCTGTGTGAACTCGGGCTGTCTGTCTGCACGAAGGTCCTCATCACGGAAGCAACGTGCAATCTGCATATATCTGTCAAAGCCTGCAACCATTGAAAGCTGCTTGTAAAGCTGAGGTGACTGAGGAAGAGCATAGAAGCTGCCCTTATGAATACGGCTGGGAACGATATAGTCACGCGCACCCTCGGGAGTGGAACGGATGAGGATGGGAGTTTCGATTTCGATAAAGCCGTTCTCATCAAAATAGTCACGTGTTACCTTTGCAATCTTGTGACGGAGAATGATGTTTGACTGAAGGTCGGGACGGCGAAGATCGAGATAACGGTGCTTAAGACGTGTAAGCTCCGAAGTCTGGCAGCCTGCAACAATATCGAAGGGAGGAGTTTCACTCTTATTGAGAACGCGAAGGTCTGTAACCTCGATTTCAATTTCACCCGTGGGAATTTCCATATTCTTTGATGAACGCTCACGGACAACGCCCTTTGCCATAAGGACAAATTCGCTTCTTGCCGTAAATGCCTTTTCAAAAATCTCTCTGTCGGTATTATCGTCAAATGCGAGCTGAACAATACCCGTACGGTCACGCAGGTCGATAAAGATGAGAGCACCAAGGTCACGCTGACGTTGTACCCATCCTGCTACAACAACCTCTTTGCCTGCATCTGTTGCGCGGAGCTCGCCGCAATAGTTGGTTCTTTTAAGTCCTGTCATAAAATCCATTGTATTTAACTCCTTTGTGCAAAAATCAGAATAAATCGGTTATATTGATACCGCTGATATCGACTGAATCGGTTGATGCGATACCCTGAACGGCTTTCCGGATGAGGTAGCTCTGGTAGCTGTCTTCAAATCCGTCAAGCTCCATTTCGACATTTTCGCCGCCGTCCATATCCTTGACGATAACTTTGCCTGTTTCAATCTCGCTGTCGCCGATAACTACCGTGTTGCGTACGCCGAGCTTGTTGGCAAACTTCATCTGTGCCTTGACGGAGCGACCTGCTACGTCGTACTGAACGCTGATACCTTCTTCACGAAGAGAAGAAGCAATCTTTGCGGCAACAATGTTTGCATCATCACCCATTGATGCGATATAGAGGTCGGGTCTGTCTTCCTCGGGCAGAGGTGCATTCTGTGCCTTGATAACCATCATAAGACGCTCAATACCGAGCGCAAAGCCGAGTGACGGAGTTTTTGCGCCGCCAAGCTCTTCTGCCAGGCCGTCGTAACGACCGCCGCCGCAGACAGTGCCCTGAGCACCGATCTGAGTAGAAACAAACTCGAAAACAGTACGTGTGTAGTAGTCGAGACCGCGGA
>JAZRRT010000114.1:0-23046 GCA_045650985.1 Acutalibacteraceae bacterium
GTGACCTGAGAAAGCCATATCAACGTTGCACTCATCAAGAACCTTTGTGAGAGACTTCTGAAGATAGAGAGCATCCGGCCACTTTGCATCCTTACCGAGTGAGTAGGGTGACTTGTGGAAGAAAACGATTTTCCAATCCTTGTCGGTGGAGTTCATATCGTTTCTCAGCCAGTTGAGCTGTGCATCTGTGATTGTAAGACCGTCGTTTGTGTTGAGAACGGCAAAGTGTACGTTGCCGTAATCGTATGAATAGTTGACGCCGTCCTTAACCTGAACGCTCTCGCTTGTATCGAGTGCGAACATATTGTTGAACCAATATTCAACACCGAGACCGTCGTGGTTACCGGCAACGGGAACAATAGTATAATTCTTGTTCATTGCGCCGAAAGCCTGGTCATAAGCATCCCATTCTTCGTTTGTGCTGTCGTTTGTGAAGTCACCGCAGTTGGAAACAAAGTCTGCACCGGGAAGAGTTGCAAATGCGCTTGTGAGGGTATTTGCGCCTTTCATAAAGCCTTCATAATCGCCTGCCTGAACGTCAGCGATGTTGATGAAGCTGACCTTATCGTCGCCGTCATCGGTAACGAATGTGCCCCAATCGCTCCATGTTGTGCCGTTACCTACACGGTATGTGTATGCTGTGCCGGCTTCGAGACCTGTTACTGTAAGCTTGTGCATATAGTTGCCTTCCCATGCTTCACAGACTACGTCTTTTACCGTGTAGTCGGAAGCGGAAACGCCATCGATCTCAATTTTTGTGTCTGTCTCTTCTGCAGTGTACCAGCAGAAGCCGCGTGAAGAAGACGTGTCACCGTTAACGGTAACGGAAAGTCTTGTGGGTGCTGTGCCTGTTGCTGTACCTTCAGCGCCTGCAAAGCAAATTGCAGTTGAAGCAAGAAGGCATACGCAAAGGACAACACTGAGAATTCGCTTGAAGTTTTTCATTTGTGTTTTCCCCTTTTATTTTATTTTATTTTATTTTTTATCTACTGCTTTAAGATGAATAACGAAGCTGGAGCCGTCACTGCAAGGCAGCATTTTGAGGTTGAGACCTGCATTCATAAGCAGTGCACCCGAGTGTACCTCACAGGTTTCGTCATCATAATAATACTTATCGGGGTCAAGGCCCTTGAGCCTGACGTAGAAGGTTGAATTCTGGCACCTGAGCATTGTAACGAAGGTGAAAATTGCCTCATTTTTATCCTGCGAAACGTAGCCCCATGCGCAACGGTGAGAATTCTGCTCCGGAGAAATAAGTCTGTAAAGGTCACCGTTATGGATTACGTCATAGTATTTGTGGTAATCCTTAACCTGCTTCTTGATTATGCGAAGATCGGAATCGCTGAGCTTTATCGGGTCAAGCTCATAACCGAAAGTGCCGCTCATAGCAACGTTGCCCTTTGTTTCGTAACCTGTACGGTCACAGGCGGAAACGTGTGCGCCGACAGTTGATACGGGATAGCAGATTGACGTGCCGAACTGAATTGAAAGGCGCTCAATCGGGTCAGTATTATCACTGCACCAGATCTGCGGTGAGAAATAGAGCATACCGGGGTCGAAACGACCCCCGCCGCCTGAACAGTTTTCGAGCAGAAGATGCGGGAAGTTATCGACAAGTCTGCCCATAAGCTCGTACGTGCCGAGAACAAAGCGGTGGAAAACCTCCTGCTGACGCTCGGGCGGAAGAAGAGCAGAGCCTGCCTCAGAGATGTTGCGGTTAAAATCCCACTTGACGTAGTCTATCTTGTTATTGCCGAGGATTGCCGCCATCTGCTCATAGATATTGTCGCGTACGTCCTGACGTGACATATCGAGTATGTACTGGTTTCTGCCGATTGATTTGTCGCGACCCGGCACCTGAAGACACCAATCGGGATGTGCGCGATAGAGGACAGAATCGGGACAAATCATCTCAGGCTCAAACCAGATACCGAATTTAAGACCGAGCGCATTGACACGCTCGATAAGGCTTGAAAGTCCGCCTTTGAGCTTTTTTTCGTTTACGTACCAGTCTCCGAGTGAGCTTCTGTCATCATTACGCACACCAAACCAGCCGTCGTCCATAACAAGCATTTCAATGCCGATTTCTTTTGCGCGCTGAGCGAAAGCAACCAGCTTATCATCGTCAAAATCGAAGTAGGCTGCTTCCCAACTGTTGATAAGCAGAGGTCTCTTCTTATTTTTCCACTCACCCCTGATAAGGTGATTGTTGTAAAGCCTGTGGAAGATACGGCTCATTTCGCCGATACCCTCTGCTGTATAAACCATAACAAGCTCGGGAGCGGTAAAGCTCTCACCGGCTTCAAGACGCCAGCAGAAATCCGTCGGGTTGATACCCATAATAAGTCTTGTTGCGCTGTTGAAATCAACCTCAATATCAGCCGCAAAGTTACCGCTGTAAACAAGGTTGAAGCCGTATGCCTCGCCGAAATCTTCTGTTGCGGTATCATCAGCAAGCGCTACAAAGGGGTTGTAGGTGTGGCTTGACGAGCCGCGCTTGCTTGCTACGGACTGAATGCCGTGCTCAAGGTGGCGGGAAACGAGCGTACGCTCCTTGCTCCACATACCGTAGTGATGAATCATATTGTAATTCATCGTCGGCAGGTCAATACACGCACTGTAAACACGCTGAATATCCATAGGCTTATCCGACGTGTTTTCAACACGCACCCAACGTGTCATCGCACCGTAGTTTTCAAAAACGGTGTAGTAGAGATATACAACCGCACCTGTTACCTTATCGAGAGTTTTAACCTCGAGTGTTACGGCATCGTCATCGGTGAGAGTATAGAGCGCAGGCATACCTTCGATTGCGGGCTTGCCCTTGATTATTCTGTGACTGACGTAGCGCACGTCGGTTGATGCGTTACCGCAATGGTTGCGGATTGCAAGGGCTGAAATACGCATATCGCCTGTGCCGTTGCAACTGTATTCCATCGGCCAGGTGTCACAGCTGAAGCCGTGCTCACCGATGGCGGCATTGGCAGGGCTGAAGGAAGCGTTCCAGTTGCGCATTGCAAGCTCCGTCACACCGTTGTCGGGAATATATGCGCCGTAATAGAGGTGTATGAGATAATCCTGCTCAAACACCTGAAAAATATAGCTGGATGTTTTTGTATCAAGTTTGAATATTTTATTTTCGCTGTCAAAACTGATGGGCATAAATTCGCACCTCTTTCCTACCGTTTAGAGTATATTATAAAATATTTGTATCAGCCGATTTTGCTGACAATTGACTCGACGGCGGAAATGATTGCGTCCCTAACGCCGTTCCAATCAAAGCCTGCAAACGCCTCAACAATTGCGTTTACGTCAAAGTTTTTTACAAAAGCAACAGCTGCTTCTGCAATAACTGCGATGTAATCCATTATAGTTGCACCTCCCTGAATTTATTTTATATCAGTCTGAAATAATTTCAAACAAACGCTCAAGTGATTTTCCGTCAACCATATCAAGGTTGATTTTACGGAACTGCTCTGCCCTCTTGCAAGCACCCGCATCACGCACGGCATTAACAAGCTCAGCCGTGCTCTCTGCGATTTCGCCGGGCACATAACCGCGATAATCGAAATAAAACGGTCTGCGCGAGGTGTATCCCTCAAGATCCGGCGCAAAGAAAACGCAGGGCTTATCGAGCAGGACAAAATCCATACAGATTGAGGAATAGTCGGTGATAAGCACGTCGCTGATAAGAGTAAGGTCATTGACGTTCTTTACGTCCGTTACGTCAATCGCGCCTTCAATTCTTGCCTTGCCGTGTATCTGCGGATGAAGCCTGACAAGCAGGCAATGAGTATCGCCCAGAGCCTTTTCAAACTCACCGTATTCAAAATGGGAAAGAAACTGTGCGTCAAGCTCGGGATCATCACGGAATGTAGGTGCGTAGAGCACAATTTTTTTGCCCTTGCACTGCGGATACTTATTCTCAAACTCTCGCCTGAGCTCAACTGCGTTATCCGCCCTGAGAAGCACGTCAGCCCTCAGAGAGCCAATTGGAAGAACCTTGGATTTATCCACGCCGAAAGCACTTGCGTATATATCTGCAACGCCTGTTGACGAGCAGGCAACGTAGCTGAGCTTTCTGTTTGCCGCAAGCTCGCGTGCGCGGATATCTGCAGGCTGCTCTATATCAAGACCGAATTTTTTGAATGCGCCCTCCGCGTGCCAAAGCTGAATAATAACCGCATCGTTTCTGAAGTTGAGATAACCGAGCGGCATAAAATTATCGTTCATAAAAACGTACTTTGCCGTTGCGAGCAGAAACGCTTTTCTTGTAAAAAACACTACCGCTTTGGGAACAGATGCAAAGTCCGCGTGGGATATATATGTAATATCGTAGCCGCCCCTGCGCTCAAGCTCCGCACGCACCTCACCGAGGCTGTCGTTAAACGATGCGTTGTGCGGCGAAAGCAACACAACCCTGTTCCGCTTCACACGGAACAGGGTGCGTGAAATATTAAAGAAAAGAGCAAACAAACGATAAAACAAACTTTTCATTATTTAGCCCAATCAATAACTGTTTTGCCGAAGCTTCTGTGGAAATCAAGGTCGAACGCACGGTGAATATCGGGTATGCTTTCAACCCTTACAACGTCGCCGACAAGATTGTCGAGATAGCTTACAAGACGCGGATATTTTGTATAAAGCTCAACAGACTTTGCAAAATCCTCAACACCGCTGCGGGATGAGCCGAAAAGCCTGAGACCTTTTTCGAGCACCATACGCGTGTTGATGCCGACGTTATTTTCGCTGACACCCATAAGCGAAATCGTACCCTCAGGGTTGATAAGGTCGATAATCTGGTTGATTGCGGGCTGGCATCCGCCGCCGCCGACACACTCAAACGCGTGGTCAATGCTTACACCCTCGGGCACGTAATCAACATGATACGCTGCCTTGGCAAAAGAGAAATAAGACAGCTTTTCCTCAACCGTGCCAAAGATATACAGCTCTGTTTCGGGGTAAAGGTAGTGCATAACGAGGGCTGTTATATAGCCGACGTTGCCGTCTCCCCAGATGCCGACCTTATTGCGGCGGGAATGAGCAATTTTATCAAAACGCGATATTGCGTGCACGCTGACGCTGACGAGCTCCGTAAAAGAAGCAACGTTCATATTCATATCGGCAGGCAGTTTAACTACTCTGTCGGGTGCGGCAGTGATAAAATCCTGCAAAAATCCGTCGTAACCGCTGGAGCGGAAATAGCTCGAGCGCAGATAGTTTTCTGCTATAACGCCATCCTGCTCAGTCGGTGTATTGGGTACGGGCACAACGAAATCACCGACAGAATAGGTGCCTGTCGGGTCGTAAACAACCTGTGCCACACACTCGTGAGTGAGTGCCATAGGCAGCTTTGCCTTGAGCGCCTCGGGTGAGCGCATACCCTGATAATAACGTTGGTCAGCCTTGCAGACAGAAACCTTATAGGGGCGCATAATAACCTCGCCTGCCGAAAGGTCAAGCTCTTTGTATGCAACCTCTATCATTCTGGGGGAAACCAACTGATATACTGCATTTATCATCTTATTATCCCTCTAAATCGTCAGTTGCACCGATGAGTGACTGTGCCACCTTCATATCAAACGGATAGGTAATTTTGATGTTGAAAACCTCACCTTTGAGCACGTGAACGTGTTCACCCTTGAGCACGTACATTTTGCAAGCATCGGTGAGTATGTTTTTCTCCTCGTCCGTAAGCGACTCAAAAATCTCCTTAAGTCTTTTTGCTTTGAATGACTGCGGAGTCTGACCCTGATACATATGGTCACGAATCGGGATGGAGGTAATACCCTCGCCGTCACAGCTTTCAACAATTGTATCGGCTGCGGGCACCATAGTGTCGCAAGCGCCGTACTTTGCGGCACAGTCGATATTTTCGTCAATAATTCTGTGTGTTACGAAAGGACGAACAGAATCGTGAGTGACAACGATTGTATCATCGTCAAGACCGTAATTTTCCTCGATATAGGCAATTGCGTTCATAATCGTATCGTTTCGGGTTTCACCGCCGTCGATAACAACTACCTTGTCCGTATTGCCGAGATTTTTCTGAATAAGATTGCGTGCGTGCTCAACCCAGGATTTGTGGGTGGGCACGATAATTTTTTCAAAGCGTGAATTTACAAAAAACTTTTCGACAGTGTGCACAAGAATCGGTTTTGTGCCAAGCTTCATAAACTGCTTGGGCATATCCGTGTTGCCCATTCTGCTGCCCTTTCCGCCTGCGAGAACTATGCCGAAAACCATAATATCATTCCTTTATACTGTCAGATTTTATTTACCGTTTACTCTTTTATCGTAAATATCGCAAACCTCGTTTACATCACCGTTTGCAATAATTTTGCCGTGATCGAGAAGAATTGCCTTTGTGCAAAGGCGGCGCACCTGAGCGGTGTTGTGAGAAACAAAAAGAACTGTAACGCCCTTGTCAAACATACTCTTGATTTTGTTTTCACTCTTGATGCGGAACTTTGCATCACCGACGGACAAAACCTCATCGAGAATAAGCACCTCAGGCTCAACGGCTGTTGCGATTGCAAAGCCGAGACGCGCTCTCATACCCGAAGAATAGTTTTTAACGGGAACGTCAATAAATTCGCCAAGCTCGGAAAACTCAACAATTTCGTCATAGCGTTCCTGAATGTATTTTCTGGAATAGCCCATCGTTGCGCCGTAGAGATAAATATTCTCCGCACCCGTATAGTTCATATCAAAACCTGCGCCAAGCTCAAGCAGAGGAGCGATAACGCCGTTTACGCTTACCTTGCCCTTAGTGGGCTTGAGAACGCCTGCAATTACCTTGAGCAACGTACTCTTACCTGCACCGTTGAAGCCGAGAATGCCGAGTCTTTCGCCCTCTTCAACCTCGAACGAAATATCCGTAAGTGCCCAGAACTCGTTGTAGTGAAGCTTGCGTGTGACGAGCTTTATAAAATACTCTTTTATGTTATCAACTTTTTCTTTGTTGAGGTTGAAAAGAATGCTTACGTCTTCAACCTTTACTGCTGATTTTGCCATTGACGGACACCTCAAATATGAAGAATGAACTTATCCTGCTTTTTCTGGAAGAGGACGAAGCCGATAATGAGTGTAACGATGCTGAAGCCGAGTGCATACATAAAGTGATTCCAGTTCCACATTACGCCGTTGAGCACACAGTCACGGAACATTTCAACAATGGAATAAAGCGGATTTGCCATAAGACCCAGCTGAACTATCTTGATTGCACCAAGCGACTCAACCCTGTAAAAGATAGGAGTCAGGTAGAAAAGAAGCATACAGAAAACTTCGTAGATATACTCAATATCCTTAAAGAAAACGTTGAGCGTTGCAAGAATCATACCTACGCCGAGAGAAAGCATAAGCAGAATGATTATAGGCACGACGGAAAGAGGAATGTACCAGCTGATGTGGATAACTTCATCCGTAAATGCCAGGAAGTAGATAATCATTACAACAAGCACAAGCAACGACATAGCAAAAGTTACGAAGTTGGCAAGCACATTTGAAAGCGGATAGATATACTTCGGCACGTAAACCTTCTTGATAACGCTGGAACTCAGGCGAACGGAGCGCATCGCACGCTTTGTCGACTGGGTAAAGAACTCATAGAGAAGTCGACCGCAAAGAAGGTAGACCATATAGCAGCTTTCGCTGCCCTTATTCTGTCCGAAAATACCGCCGAAAACAAGCGCAAGAACAATAGTCGTAAGTAACGGCTGAAGAAACGTCCAGAAAATACCGAGAACGGAGTTGCGGTACTGGAGCTTGACGTTTTTACGTACTATTTCCTGAAGAAGGAAGCGGTATTTCCAAAAATTTTTAAAGAAACCTTTTAACTTACTCATTATCAATTTACTCCTGTAAATCAGCCTTTGCGCCACTTGGCAAAGTATCTGAACATTGACTTGATCTGAACAAGCATAAGCTTGAAATTCTTTTTGCTCTCTCTGCCCCAGACGTGGTAAACCACAGCCTCGGGATAATAGATGACCTTTGCGTGCTTTGCAACGGTTCTTGTAATGTCGCAATCCTCAAAATACATAAAGTATCGCTCATCAAATCCGCCGAGCTTTTTGAACAGCTCCGTACGGAACATCATAAAGCAACCCGTTGCGTTTTCAATTTCCATAATGCTGTCAAGGTCCTCATCGAGCATAGCATACTCGCGAAGGAGCTTGCCGGGCTCGTCGCCTCTCATACGGCTTGCAACGAGATACTTTATTTTGGGGTTGCGCTTGCCGAGAATCTGCATCCTGCCGTCAGGGAAGCATATTTTCGGAGAAAGCAGACCGATTTCCGGATGCTCGTCCATATATGCCGCCATCTTTGCAATAACATCGTCGTTGATGCTGATATCGGGGTTGATAACGCAGTGATACTTCGAATCAAGCTCACCGAGTACAAGATTGTGTCCGCTGCCAAAGCCGTTGTTTGTGTGCGGCTCAATCACCTTAACGTCAGGATACTTCTCCCTGATATGGTCAGGCGTTGAATCGGTCGACATATTATCTACAACCGCCAGCTTGAATTCGACACCCTTGGTTTTTTCAAGCAGAGTTGTTATTGTTTCATCTATGCTGCTCATATTGTTATGCGTAACAATACAGCCCGTTACATAGCTATTAATCAGTACCATTCCTTTCAGTTTCCCTTGTATCTGCCGATACTGCGCACAATGCTGATGCGCCACTTTATTTTTTGCATAAGGCTCGTTTTGCCGCCGGTCATGCTGCCGGGGTTGCGGCGGTAAAGCAGAAGAGGCTCATCGATAAGCTCAACTCTGCCCACCTTCTCGCTGACAAGTCCGAGCCACTGGTCATGCATTGGCAGATTTTCGGGGAAAGGCAGAGCCGCCGTGAAGGCCTGCCTTGTAAGCGCCATACAGGCACCTGTATAGCAGTTTTTGATGATGTTGCGAAGTATGCCGGTTTTTGCTCCTCTGTCTTCAAACAGGGTTTTGCCTGATTTGTTGAGGTTTTCATCTGTTATGTACGCGTTGTGAAGCACACAGCACGCACCGCCCTCTACGGCAGACATCACACGCTCAACCTTGACGTCGAGCCAGACGTCATCCTGGTCGCAAAGAAAAGCAACGTCACCCGTACATTCACGCAGAAGAAACTCTTTGTTAGCATCAACACCCTTTGACGGACCGTGAATATAGCGGATACGTTTATCGTTCAGAAACGGCTCTATCGCAAAGTAGGTGCCGCCCGAAGGATTATCGTCGGAAATGATAATCTCATCGCCTTCACCAAGCTGCGACAGCACGGATTCAAGCTGCTCTGCAATATATTTTTCGCCGTTATATGCGGCAATTAAAACAGATATTTTCACTGCAGCTTTACACCTTTCAACCGTGTTCTGTTGCTTTTGGGCATACAAACACATAATAATTTAAGTTAGTCTAACATATAATTATTAATAAATTATTAATAATCCATCCGTCGTGTCAGTTCCTCATACCGTCCTGCGCCAAACCAACCGGTTGTGTGCACGCTTACGGAGCTTGAGCCGAGGATTGACAGGCGTATTCTGCCAACCCCTGCGCGCTTGAAAAACGGGTTCGTGCGAAACTGCGCGGTCTGTATGGCATCGTACCTGAAGGATGAGTGGGTAACGGAAAAAATTCCGCGTGAATACGAGAAAACGTTTTCGTCCGCAGCAAGCTTTTTGCCGTTACGGCTTATAATGCCGAGCACTGCACCGACAGCGACACACACTGCGCAAAGCGCGGGATGCACCGAAAGCAATGCCGCACCGACAGCTGAAAAAAGCACAACGTAAAAACAAAGCGATGCCGCAAGGCCCGCCTTGTGCGAGCGTTCAGGCTTCACGGAGCAGATAAAATCCGGAGCACATTCACCAAGGATACGGTCAAGCTCAGCCTTTTTGACAAGCAGACAAATCTGCGGAGTTTCGTGCTTATCGTTGCCAAGACCGACAACGGCAACTTCAGCGCGGTACAAACCGAAAACGCGCGCAAACACGGGACGTCTTACAAAAACCGCATTGACCTTATCGGCAGAGAAGGAATAATTCTTTTTCTTTATAAGACCGGAAGTTATATAGAAGCTGTCTTCACTTTTTTCAATCTTAAATCCGAAGGCTGAAGAAAACTGCATCAGCATACTTGCAAGCCAGCCAAGCACGATAAACACAGCCGCAATGCTCCACTTGCCCGAAAAAACGCTGAAAAATATACTGACAAGCGACGGCAGAATCTGAAGCACCGACTGACCGAAAACAACATCCCTGAAAGCCTGTGCGGCAGAAAACGAACAGATAAGCCTGCGCTCGGCTTCGCCCTTGTCAACGTTTTCCTCCGATTTGCGGCGCAAAATCTCCTTTTCAAAAGCCTGCGCTTTTTCAAGCGGAAGCACAAACACAAAATCCGTGCTGTTTGCTGTAACCGAGGAATTTATGTCGAGTTTGATTTTTGCCGTGCCCACAAATCTCTCAAACAAATTCCGCTCAAGATTCACGGTTGAAATGCTGGCAAGAGGCACGCGCGACACGCGTCGCATCAGCGTATTCTTTTCAACAACAAGATAACCTCCGTCAATATAAAACACCGTTTTATACCAACGGATAAAATTCCATACGGCAAATGCTACACCTGCCGCAACCGACAGAGAGAGCACGGCAAGACGTATATCGCCCGAAGTGATTCGCCGCAGAAACAGTGCAAGATTGACACTGCTCCGCGAGCCGTCCGCCAACTCAAAAGCAAGCGAAACCGCACCGGTCAACAGCACAAGACCGACTGCGCCGAAACGCTCCGCAATAACCGTTATATGATTTCTCGCAGGCTTACTGAACATCTTTGCCGCCTCCGAGCTTATTCTCAACTCTTTCATTGAGGTAAATTGCAATTTTCTGCGCCTCATCCTCATCCAGGAAACGCAGTACGGCGGTTGAGCCTGCCGTTATGACAGACACCTTTGCAACACCGAAAGCGGTATCAATCGGCCCGCGCGAAACGTTTATCTGGTGGATTCTGTTAATCGGCACAACGGTGCGAGAAACAAAAAGCACACCGCAGATTATTTCGATTCTGTCAGCCTCGATAAGATACCTGTATCTCTTGAACCTGAGCATAGGGAACAGCACAGCCCACAGCACGGCAAGAACGGCAACCGATGCCATAACCGCAATTTTCACCGCACCGTAAAGGTCGGCAAAAATAACAGCCGCAATGCAGACTACAAGCAAAAGAAGGCTCTGCATCAACGCAGTAACCCTCATAACCTGCTTGGCTTTTTTGCTCAGCGATTTATACTCCATTTAATCGTCCTCCGCTTTTTCAATTCCCTCTATGATACCGTCAGCAATTGCCTGAGCATATTCATCAAACTTCTCATCAAAAAGCTCGTTATCGGCAGGGGTTGTCATAAAGCCCATCTCAAGCAGACAGCTCGGCATTTCAGTTGCGGCATTGACGTGATAATTCTTGAGCGGATTACCCTGATAGCCGCGCTTGACGCCTCTGTTGTCTCCATATCCGACTTCTTCTATTTTTTCAAGTATACTCTCTGCTATTGTTTCTTCACCGTCGGTTGCAGACGTGGAAATCCACGCTTCAACACCGCTCACCTGTGCCTCGGCACTGTTACGGTGAATCGACAGAAAGTATGTAGCCTTTTCTTTGTTTGCGTATGCCGCTCTGTCGGCAAGCTCAACAAATGTATCATCCTTGCGGGTATAAATAACGTCAATTCCTTCTTCCTCAAGGATTTTGCCTACGGCAAGCGTAAGCCTAAGATTGTCGTCTTTTTCGTATCTGTTTTCAATTTCTGCGCCTACGTCACTGCCACCGTGACCTGCATCAAGGCAGATTCTCGGATCCTGACCGAAGGCTTTTTCGCCAACCTGCCAGAATGAAACCGCCATTATGCCGAAAAACGCAACAACAGACAAGACTATTATCAGTTTCTTCTTGTCGATTATTCTTTTTCTTTCTCTCATTTCCCGTTTACCTCTTAAAGAGTGTTCTTAAGATCTTTCATTATCTTGCTTGCTATCGGCACGGCAACATCACTGCCGCCACCGCCGTGTTCAACCACAACGACTATTGCGTATGGGAAGCTGTCATCGGCAGAGAAGCCCATAAACCATGCGTGTGAAGCTTCGCCGGCAACCTGAGCCGTACCTGTTTTTCCGCCGAACTGCATATCGGGGAACTTGCTGTCGCCATAGTTGTTTATAACGTTATTGCGCATCATTGTCTGCAGCTTTGAAGCTGTTTCAACCTGAATAAGGCGCTCGCTTCTGACGCTGCCTACAACGTCCGAAAGCGAATCGGAAATAAAGTACGGCACGGGAGTTGACCCATCCGAAGCGATGCTGCCCGCAATCATAAGCATATGAAGCGGATTTACAAGCGTCGTATACTGACCGATTGATGCCCAGCCTACGTCAATATCAACCGCACCGCTCAGGTCAAACGTACTCTTCGAAGTGTTTACGCCGCTGACGTTGAAGCTCTTGCCGAAGCCCATTGACTTTGCCGTTGCCGTCATCACGTCAGAGCCCATCTCAATACCCATCTGCGAATAGGCGCTGTTGCACGATTTTGTCAATGCTGTGCCAAAGGACAGCTTGCCGTGCGTGTTGTTGCATATTATTTTACTGCCCTGTGCAGTCGTGTACGAGCCGGTACACTCGAAAGTTCTGCTGTTTATGTCGGGAATATTCTCAAGCGCGGCAACGGTTGTAACCGTCTTGAAGGTTGAACCGGGTGTGAAAACACCGTTGAGCAAACGGTTGACGTAAGCCGCCTCATACTTATCGTTGGTATCAATATCCTTGGGCTTGTTTTCGGGGTCGTACGAAGGCGCCGAAACCATGCAAACAATTTCACCTGTTTTGTAGTTATAAACGCCTACCGTGCCCTTTCGTCCGTCAAGGTATCGGTAAGCATCGGCACAAAGATCCGAATCAATGGTCAACTTGATGTCGGTACCCGTACCGGTGTTGATAAGAGTATAAATTCCGTCAACAAAGCTATAACCGGTAATCTTGTCACGGCAAACGGTGTGTGCGCCGCTTGCAATATATCCGTACGTATCGCCGACAGCGTGCAGAGTTGCCTGACGCACCGTTTTGTCAGAGCTGTACTTTCTGTCCCCATCCTCTGTGTAAGCGAGCACAACACCGTTGCGGTCAAGTATCTGACCCGCGCTTTTGATTGCGCCGCCCGAATAGAGATGTCCGTTGACACGGTGGGTCGCCCACGTGCCGCCCTGTGTAACGAAGCTGACCGCAAGGAACACCAATCCGCCGATAAAAGCGATGATTACAGCCAGCAACACATACGAACGTTTTGTTACAGTATTCACCTTTCAGTCACCTTCCTTTCGTGTTTTTACGCATCTTCCATCTGCTTTTCAAGTTTGGGATACGTTTTTATATCTGCGCTCTTGATAAAGGCAAACAATGCCCACGAGCATATCATACTTGTACCGCCGCGGCTGACAAAGGGAAGTGTAACACCTGTAAGCGGCAGCAAATCCGTAACACCGAAAACGTTTAGCGCAAGCTGCACAAGAAGCATTGATGCCGCCGCAACAGCCGCGATTGAGTAAACGGTTGAACGCGCATGACGTGCAATTCTCAACGCATAAACCGCAACGAAAGCGAAGCAAAGCACCACGCAAAATCCGACTATAAGACCCCATTCTTCGCAAATTACACCGAAGATAAGGTCTGTTGTGGATGCGAAAACGTGCCTGAGTTTACCTTCGCCTATTCCGAGCCCGAAAAGTCCGCCGCTTGCAGAATAGCTGAGCACTCTCGTCTGCTGAAAACCGCCCTCATTGGCAAGCTCCCATATATGTCTGTACGTTGCAAAGCGCGACGCAACGTAAGGCTTGAAGTAAATTATAAGACCTGCACCGAGTATTGCCGCGGTACATATAAGACCGATTGTTTTGAAATCTCCCGAGCGCATAAAGGCAATTACAATAAAGGTTGAAAAGAATATCAGCGCCGTGCCGAAGTCACGCATCAGGAAAAGCGCACCCACGCAACCGAGAGAGAAAATGAGGTAGCGGGTCAGGCTTCGCGTTGACTGCAACTTTTCAAGAGTTGCCGCACCGACAAAGATGAATGCAACCTTAACAAGCTCCGAAGGCTGAATTGAAAAAGCTCCTAAATCAATCCAGTTGAGCGCACCGTTGACCGCTTCTGCCATAACAAGGTTTACCGCAAGCAAACCGATTGCACAGATTGCAACAGGAATACGCAGCACCGACACAACCTCAACGTTACGCATAATTGCAAGAAGCGCAATAAATGCCGCAAGACCTATAAGTATTGCTATAAACTGCTTCAGAGCATAGTCGGGATAAACGCTTGCAACAGTTACAAGACCGATACCCGAAAGAGTAAAAGCAATTATTTCCAACTCCGTTGCACGCTGAGACGCAAAATTGCGCGCACAAATAAAATACAACCACTCGACAAGGAGGAAGCCGCCGAATACGCCGAGCACCTCAACGTTGATTTCTTCAACCTTAAACACGGCGGGCATCATCGATATAAGCTGTAAAACCGTCGCAAGCGTAAGCATAGACAGCCAGTTGAACGGATGCTTTACTTTTTTCTTTTTTGTGTTCTTCTCTGCCAAGCGGTTCACCTCCCCGAAGTTTTTCTGCAAAAATTTACTGTTTCTTTTTATACCGTTCGTTAAATACCAATCTCATACCGCCCATATAGATTATGTCACCATCACTGAGTTTTCGCTTTGCGTTTGTAACAATCCGCGCATTAACCTTGGTGCCGTTGGACGATCCTATATCTTCAATAAACCAACCGCTGCCGAGCTTGGTAACCTTTGCATGCCGTGACGAAACCGACGGATCCCTGAGTTTTATATCGCAACTGTTTGAGCGGCCTATTATGCAGCTTTCGCAGTCAATAATGTATGCCTTTTCGCCCGCCTCATCAATAATTGCGGGTAGGAAATCTTCAACGCGAGTATTCACACGTGCCGCCGCACGCATATTGATTTTTGCTTGCCTTCTGCGCATATTTACTTTTGCACGCTCAACATCGTCAACGTCTGCATCACAAAACTCAAACACGCTTGTGCCAAGCCTCAGCATATCACCGTGCTTTAGCCCGACGGACTTTTCAATCTTCTCGTTATTGACGAAAACACCTGCACGCGAGCCGGTATCAGCAACAACCCATCCCGTGCGTCGTTTTGATATAACGGCATGGAAACGAGAAACTGTCGCAACCTCAAGTATTACATCGCAGGTAAGACTTCTGCCGATTGAGTTTTCCCAATGCGTGAGCGGAATGACTTTTTTTGTTTTTACGTCGATAAGGTAAGAACCGACTCTCGAACCGAACTGCCTTGTTACGAGTGAAACAACACAGCCGCCGATTATAAGCACGGCAAGTCCCGCCAGAATATAGCGGCTTACCGACACTATAAACTCAAACACCATATCTGCTTCCACGTCGATTCCTCCTTTCCGAATACAATAATCTACTATATATTTTAATATTTATATACTGAAGTGTCAATAGCCGTTCCCTTATTGACTTTTCTTTAACTTGAACTTATACTGAATATGATACAAACACCTGACGAAAAAACTAATTTTTTATTAAGGAGAAGTTTTATGAGCATCACAAAAAGTGTTTTCGGGACAATGCCCGACGGCAGCGAAGTATTCAAATACAGAATAAAAAACAGCGAAGGCTGCTTTGCCGAGTTTATCACCTACGGCGCAACGTGGCTGAGCGCATTTGTTTACGACAAGGATGATATACTTCAGGACGTGCTTCTCGGATTTGACGATATGGACGGTCACATCAACCGCTCCGATTATCAGGGACAGTGCGTCGGCAGATACGCAAACCGTATCGCAGGCGGCAGATTTACCGTCAACGGCACCGAATATCAGGTTGACTGCAACGAGGATGGCGTAAAGAGCCTTCATTCAAGCGGTGAGTTTGCTCACGCAAACTGGAACGCAGAAGAAGACGGCGACAACTCCGTCGTATTCTCATACGTTTCGGCTGACGGCACATACGGCTTCCCCGGCACACTTACGGCAAAGTGCAGATACACTCTCACCGATGAAAACGAGGTTGTAATCGAATACAGCGCCGTTTCAGACAAGGCAACTATCATCAATTTCACAAACCACGCATACTTCAACCTTGCAGGCTGCAACAGCGGCGACGTGCTCGGTCACGTGCTGTGGATTGATGCGGATGCATTCACTCCCACAACGCCCGACAGTATCCCCACAGGCGAAATACGACCCGTCAAAGGCACACCGTACGACTTCACGGACGGCAAAACAATCGGCGAGGATATCAAAGCCGATTACGACCAGCTTACAGCCGCAAGAGGATATGACCACAACTTCTGCCTCAACGCAGGCGACGACTATAAAATTGCCGTGCTCGAACCTGTCAGCGGCAGAACTCTCACCGTATGGACGGATCAGCCCGGTGTTCAGCTTTACACCGGCAATTTCCTCGACGGCACAAAGGCAGGCAAAGGTGGCATCCCGATGATTCAGCACGCAGGCTTCTGCCTTGAAACTCAGGTTTATCCCGATGCCCCCAACCACGACAACTTCCCGCAGTGCACCTATCAGGCAGGCGAAGAATACAAAGCAAAAACAATATACAAATTCGGCATAAAGGAATGAATCTGATTGAAAAAAGAAGAAATTGCCAAATTTGCCGTTGAGCAGCTCAAGCTCGATTATCCCGAGGCAATATGCTCGCTTGATGCCGAAAATCCGGTACAGCTCATTATCGCAACAAGGCTCTCGGCACAGTGCACCGATGCTCGCGTAAACCTTGTAACGCCCGAACTTTTCGCTAAATATCCGACACTTGAGGACTATGCCTCGGCAAAAATTGAGGACGTTGAAGAAATTGTACGCCCGTGCGGATTTTACCGTATGAAGGCGCGCGACATAATAGGTATGGCGCAGATGATTCTCGATGAGTACGGTGGCACCGTGCCCGACACAATTGAAGAGCTTGTGCGTCTGCCCGGTGTCGGCAGAAAGACGGCAAACCTGATTGTAGGCGACGTTTATAACAAACCTGCAGTTGTTGCGGATACGCACCTGATAAGGATTTCAAACCGTCTCGGCCTTGTAAAAACGAAAGATCCGCTCAAGGTTGAAACAGAGCTGAAAAAGCTGTTGCCGCCCGAAGAAAGTAACGATTTCTGCCACAGATGCGTGCTTCACGGCAGAGCGGTATGCGACGCGCGCAAACCGAAATGCGACGTATGCAACCTCAAAAAAGTATGTAAATTTGCAAATGAATAAAAGCAACGGCAGAGGGCAAAACCCACTGCCGTTTTTATTGTCAGATATTTTCTTCGATGGCTTTGTTGACAGCCTCGCGCTTTGAAAGCATTGCCTCAATTCCGCGCTCGTAATTTGTGAAAGAGAGCGGTTCGCCCGTGCGGTTTTCAATGAGCTTAACTGTTTCATCGTAGCCGATTTTGCTTTCAAGAAGCTTGAGCGCACGCAAATCCTGGAAGCTGTCGTAAAACACTTTGTACCTGAGTGATACAAGCGGATGACCGTTCTCACCCGGATAAACAACAAAAGCATCACCTGAGGGGAATGCGCCGCCTGCCGCCGTGGTTTCGAACGGATTTATCTGCCTCTTTGAATACTGCGAATACCAGAAATTGAAACCCCACTGAAGGAAGCCGACACAACCGAATTTATAAAGCTGTAAGCCGAGAATACGGTTGCGATAAGACGGCATTGCCATAAAGCGGTTTGCCATACCGTTTTTGTACTGACCGCAGCAGTAATAAGTCCACAGTCCGTTAACCTTGCCATAAAAATTGTGAGCGTGGTCAGTCGCCGATACGGGAGTTTTTACCAAACCTTTTTTGTAATATTTAAAGTTGCTGAGCGCGTCAAGCTTTTTGTAATCGGGGAAAAGCTCGGAAACTATTCGGCTTGCCTTTGCATAAGGTCTGACCGTTGAATCACTGGGTTCGTCAGATACGTGTACCCAACATTTTTCCTTTACACCCTGTGAAATGAGAAACGCATCGAGCGCCTGAGCAAACTGAACAAGAAACGCTTTGTAAGCCTTGCCGCCTGCAGGAGTTTTCCAGCCGAAAAGGAGCTTGCCGTTCACATCAACGATTTTAGGTGCGTGCCTTGCGCCCCACTGTGTGAAAAGGTGCGAAAGCTCGAACCATTTCATACCGCTTCTCTGTGCGGTTTCAATCCAGCGTGCAAGCTTATCGAAACCGAAGGAATACGTGCCCTTGTCGATAACGGTAACGTCAACGAGCTGCATTGTCGGTCTTTCACCGCCTACCTCAGTATCAAGCGGAGGAGTAAAGAGCGGTGTAAGAATCATATTAAGTCCGTGCGCATTGCCTACACGCATAAAGTTTTCAATTATGCGCCAATGCTCCTCGCTGAATGCCTCAACGTCATACCACGTTGCAAGACAGTCGCAATGGAACCAGTTTGTGTGAATTAGCTCCTGCTCCGGCAAAACAGCGTTGATAACTTTAATGTCAATTTTGCTCGTTGCCACTACGTCGTTATCCTCGTTATAAAGTGTTATAACGATGTTGTTTACTCCCGATTTTTCAGCCTCTGCCTCAAACCAGACGGAGCACCAGCCTCCGTTCACAAACTCTATTTCGCCGTTATCCGTCGGGTAGAGTACGTCGGGATAAAAACCGTCAGGCGAGAGCGTAATATCGTCGTCATGGTCTTCATAAAAAGGCAGCTCCGACGGTACGAAACCGATATTGAACGAGCTGATTCTGACACCTTCCGCACCACTCACGGTAAACCTGAGCGGCTCATCGGTATTTATCGCAAGCTGAAAGCCGAGGCGCTCACCCATCAACATTGAAAGCTCTTTTATCTCATAAAAATTGCCCTCGCTCTGAGGAAATATTTTCTCAAGCGATGAAACCATTTTTACATTTGTCATTTTTTATCCCTCCACATAAGTAACACTGAAGCAATGAGAGCGGATTTTGTACTCCATGGCATTGCTTCTGAAATAAGCGCCGCGCATCGACTTGCCGCCAACAACAACCTCATCAACGTAGCCGACAGACGAGCTGACGGCAGAATCGTGCCTTACAACCTTTATCCAATTTGCGGGGTCACCGCTGAGCTCGACACCGATTGTTTTTTTCATCAGATTACGGAAATCCTCCGCGCTGATTGAAAATTCCGTTTTGTATTTTGCGCATTTTTTATCGTGCGGACTGTCAACACTTTTTTCAAGGTAGGGAAAAGCGTTTGAGCCCCACACCTTTGATGCGAGCGTTGTTTTACCTGCCGACATTGCGTAAAACGTAGCCTCAATTGCTCTGCCGTTGTAGGAAAGATACTCGCCCATAACGGATTTGACAGCCGTTTCAACCGCAGTACCCTCATAGTTGTACGATGTGTTGAAAGCGTGCATCGAGGCATTGACGTTGTAGTTGTAGCGCTTTGCATACGTATACAGAGCAACCGTCTGCGCCTTGAACGCTTCCGCCGTTGCACTGTTGCAACCGGCACTGATTTCGCCTATGACGCTTCTGCAAAGATATTCAAGCACAGAATATTCCCTGCCGCCAAAACGCACCGTTTCGGGCATTGCGGGGTCTGACTTTACAAGTGTCGTGCCGGGATAATAATGAAGCAGAATATTTGTATAAGAACTGCCTGCCCTCGAATAGCCGAGCGCACCCTCCTGACTCATACCTACACCGTGACCGTAACCGTAAACGGTGAAAACAAATTTACCGTCTGCCTTGACTGATGAATTTTGCTTAACGGTAGTTGTCGGCTTCGTCGTTGTCGGTTTTGTCGTGGTAGGCTTGGTTGTAACAGGTTTTGTGGTTACGGGCTTTGTCGTGCCGACTGTTTCAGGCACGGATGTCGTCCCCCCGTCGGTAGTCTGCTGTGTATAATCGGGCGTTGCAGATTCCGAAGCAATATCATCCTCAATCGGCTCTTCCGCAGGCTCCGTTGCTTCTAACGGCGGCGGAACGTCACCGTAGAAATCGTCCACATCTTCCGCAAAAACAAGCAAGGAGCCGCTCTGGGCGGCGGCTCCCTGTGAAAAATAGTCTGCAAAGCTGCTTACTGCATTTGCTTTGTTTTGCTCGGCATTTTCATAGCCGTTGAACGCAAAATAACCTGCCAAAGCAAGCAATAAGGCAAGAAGAACGTAGAGGACTGTTCTGAGTCCCGTATGCTTTTTCTTCTTTATTTCCTGCGCAGTAGGCTCTTCGATTTCCTCAACGGGCTCTGCGCTGAAAGGCTTGTCCTGCTCAACAGAAGGAGCAGGTACAGAAGCAGGATAGGCATCAGGAGCAGCAACGGGCGCTGAAGGCTCCTCACACTTTTCGCAAATCATATCCATAAGAAATTCTATGGATGCGCTGATAAGGTCGTCTGGTGTTTCACCCGGCTGTGAAGCAAAGCGAAGCACGCGTGAAGCATTTTTATCGGCAACCGCAACGTAAATGTTGTACTTGCGCTCGTTGGAATCCTGCGAATTGCCTGTATAAACATTTGAAACGGATGCGCCGAAGGCATCTTCGCTGTCGGGAATTGCGTAACGCGCAAGGTCTGCTATGTAACTGCGCGGTGCTTCTTCACCGCGTTCAGCCGTGTAATCGGTAAATACAAAAACATCCTTTACGGTTTCCTCGCCGCAGATGTCCTTCACCATCTCACAGGACGGAGTGTTGGCGAAATAAACTTTTTTGCCGCAGTTTTTGAGAAGCGCAACCGCTTTTTCCGCGCAACTTAACTTAGGTGCAACCTCAGGCTGTGCAGTCGGCTCATCTTCCTGCTCTTTTGTCGGCTCATTGAAATATGCGGCAACGCACTCAAGCTGAACGTCAAGCCTGAGCTTATCAAGAGGAAGCATAACGAAAAACTGCTTGCCCGAATTTATTGCAAAGCCCGAAAACAGACCGTCATCGGAAAGGAATACGTCTGCCGATTCAGGCATTACGCAGTGAAGAGAAAGCTGCTGAGCATCAAGCGAGCTGTTTTCGCCGATGCGTGCCTTCACCTCATCGTTGAGCTTTGTATGCACGTGCATTGCACGAAGTATGGCAACCTTTGCCTTGCAATAAACCGAAGGCTCGACACCGACCGCAACAACATCACTGTTAGGGAAAGCATCGGAAAGCGCAGAAGAAACCTGCGCCATCGAGCTGCAGAGACGGAAATCGCATCTGCCGAGTTCGGCAAACGAACTGCGGATTCTGTCTGCAGCAGATTGAACGGTTTCCGCACCGCTTGTATTCAACGCTATAAAACTTACATTCATCGTCTGTAAACAATCCTTTCGGAAGAATTACTCCGGTTTCCACGGGTAGGCAGCCGCCCACGGGTTGGAAAGGTCGTTTTCTTCATAGTATGCTGCGGGGTATCTCGGGTTGTCGTTAACCCTCACCGCGGCGGTATTGACCGTTTCGGATTCGCCCGGTCTTACCATTCTTGCCATAATGACAAGTCTTGCTTCATCAAACTCATAAGTGCAGGTGGAAAGAGTAAGAATTTTATCCGTAGGCGCAACGTCAACACCTGTTATATACAGCGTACGCTGATATACTTCATTGAGGAAATTCTGTGTAACAGTCGCATTGCTGAGGTTGGTAAACGTATAGTTGAACATATAGTCCTCATCGCCCTCAGGTGTGCCGTTTGTTATAAATGCCGCAAAAACCTTCCACTTGTAATCACCGTAGATTGTGTTAAACTCAATCACAGGTGCTTTCTTGTAGCCGTCCACGGTCTTATACTCAACAAGGTTGCCGAACATCTTCGAATTTTTCATATAATGTCCGAAAAGTGTTGTGTTAAAATCAAGCACCTCAACATTATTCGTACAGTTCATAAAGATAGAACCGTATTTATCCGACCTGCCGTTAAAGTTGGTTTTAAGATATTTTTTGTTGTCTTCACCGCGCACAACGGGCAAAGAAATATCAAGTCCGTCAACGTTTATCCAGCCGACAAAATCCTGATTTTCCGCATACAGCTCTGCGTATTTTTCACGCATACCATCGGGGAAAACAACGTCGGGATATTCTTCTGCAAGATAATTTTTATCCGCCATTTCGTTGCTTTCAACGATAAGGCTTTCCAGCTTATTCATCTGAATTGTGTTTCTGACAGGCGAAATAACAAAACTGCCAAAGAGAAACAGCGCTGAAGAAAGGAAAATCGCAACGCATACAAGCATCATTATCTTTCTTGTTTTTTCTGCCGTGCTGTCGCTGCTGTTGGGAATTACGTTGCGTGACAGGAAGCTTTCCTTCTGCGAGCCCTTACCTTCCGAAGCCTTATAGGCTTTTGAGAAACCTGTTACAAAGTTAGCTTCGTTTTTGCCGCTTTCCTTCTCGGGTTGTGTCTTTTTCTTTTTTACCGCTTCGGGTCTTTGCGCAGCTTTCGCAGGCTGTGCCGAAACCGAAGATTCATCAAAATCAAACTCCAATCCGCTGTCCGGTTCAAAAGCAAAATCCGAAAAATCCGTCGGAGCAATATATCCGCCTGCCATTGCGGTTTTATCCGTCTCATCGGAGAACTGCTCTGCAAAACGGCTTTCGTGAACAACCGTCTGCTTTTCTTCAATCGGCTCAGCATACTGCTCGGGCACGTTTCTGAATTTTTTTGCAGGTTTTTTCACCTTTTTGGGTGCGCTCTCAACTTCGCGCTTGTATTCGGGTTCGGGGTTGGGCAGCGCCGCCTCGGATTCTTCTTCAGCAGGCTTTACAGCCTTATAAAACAGTGTGCGATCCAGTGCGCTGTCAAGCCACGAATCATCAAAACTGTCAAGGTCAATTGTGCCTTTTGTTTCAAGCTTTCCGAATATGTCAAGGTCGTAAGAATAATCCGGCTCTTCTTCAACCGGCTGTTCTTCAACAGCAGGCTCGGGCTGTGCAATTTCCTCAGCAGCAGGTTCAGGCATTGCAAACGTCTGAGCAGCAGGCTCGGGTTGTGCAACTTCCTCGACAACGGGTTCAGGCATTGCAAACGTCTGAGCAGC
>JAZRRT010000115.1:0-7707 GCA_045650985.1 Acutalibacteraceae bacterium
CGTGCTTCATCCTGCTTCTTCAACCCACCGTCAGCTCAGCGACAGCGAGCTTGTCGAGTGCGGCGTTTCTCCCGATCTTATCCGTTTCTCCGTCGGTATCGAAAACGTTGACGATATTATCGAGGATATTCAGCAGGCTCTTGATGCAATCAAATAAAATGCACCGCAAGGTGAATTTAAAATGAATTGATTTATCAATTCAAATCATGTTGCAACGCAACAAATCATGGCTTTAAGCCAAATCATGCGGAGCAAATCATTTTAGTACCTCAATTAAGACGTTGTGTTGCTAAATGTTAAACACACCGAGAAAACTTTAATCTTCGTTACAGCGTTTGAGTTTTTATGATTTGCCTTGCGGCATGATTTGATTTCTGATGAAATCATGATTTGCAGAATAATTCAATTCTGCATGATTTGCGTTTTTAAAACGCATAATTATTTTTTAAGGTGATATTTTTCTATGAACACTAACAGCAGAGTATGCGCATATATCGACCTTGATGCCGTGCGCTCAAACGTTGAAGCCGTACAGAAAAGGGTAGGCAACGACGTTAAGGTTATGGTTATTCTCAAAGCCGATGCATACGGTCACGGTGCCGTGCCGATTGCAAAGGAGCTTGAGGATAGCTGTGCTTATGCATACGGTGTTGCAACGGTTGAAGAGGGTGTGCAGCTTCGCGAAAACGGTATAACAAAGCCTGTGCTCGTACTCAGCTACGCTTTCCCCGAGCTGTTTGAGGCGGCTGTGGAAAACTCGGTTGATCTGACCGTGTTTGAGTTTGAAACGGCAGAGAAGCTGTCGGATGTTGCCGTAAGCCTCGGTAAAAAAGCGGGTGTTCACATCAAGATAGATACGGGTATGCACCGCATCGGCTTTATTCCCTGCGATGAAAGCCTTGAAGAAATACGTCGGATTGCCGCTTTGCCGGGAATTGAAATCAAAGGTGTGTTTTCTCACCTTGCCTGTGCCGACTTTGCAGATAAGAGCTTTGCAAACGAGCAGAAGGTGATGTTCGATTCGTTTACTGCGCGTATTGAGGCTGCGGGAATCAGCATACCGATAAAGCATATCTACAATTCTGCCGCGACGATGGATTTTGACGGCGGCTGCCTTGATATGGTGCGTTGCGGTATCGTTACCTACGGTCTTGACCCGTCGGATGAGGTCAGGTTTGAAAATCTTCCGACAGTGCCCGCAATGCAGATTAAAAGCCACGTTGCCTATGTCAAAAAAGTGCCTGAGGGCAACACCGTCGGCTACGGTGCGGCATTTATGGCAAAGCGTGAAACTCTTGTCGCAACAATTCCCTGCGGCTACGGCGACTGTTATCCGCGTTTGCTGACAAACAAGGGCAGAGTGCTTATCAAAGGGCACAGCGCCCCCGTTATCGGCAGGGTATGTATGGACCAGTTTATGGTTGACGTAACGGATATTCCTGATATTAAGCAGGGCGACGAGGTAACTATTGTCGGTGTTGACGGCGGCGAAACCCTTACCGTTGAAGAGCTGGCAAAAACAGCAGGCAGCTTTAACTATGAGTACGTCTGCGATATTACAAAGCGTGTTCCGCGCATTTACGTTAAGGGCGGAAAAGTAATCGGTTAAAACGTCTTATATTAAGATGTTTAATAATATTATAATTATTACCGCGGTTATACCGCAATTTTGAAAGGAGCAAGTCTAAAATGGACGACCCCGGGCCTGATAATGCTGTTGTAACTCTTGTTTTGAAAGTTGTGCTGTTGCTGGTGCTTATACTGGTCAACGCATTTTTCGCGATGAGCGAAATAGCAATTATCTCCCTCAACGACGCCAAGCTCGAAAAGCAGGCACAGGAGGGCAACAAAAAGGCAAAAAAACTTCTAAAACTTACAAGCAACCCCAGCAAATTCCTTTCCACAATCCAGATTGGCGTTACCCTTGCGGGATTCTTATCGTCCGCATCGGCATCGCAGAGCTTTGTTGATATGCTTTCTGACGGTCTGGAAAAAATTTCTCTTCTCACAAATATCCCTGCAAGTGTGATTGACGGCTTCAGCCTTGTTGTAATCACGCTTATTACGTCTTATTTCTCGCTTGTTTTCGGTGAGCTTGTACCAAAGCGTGTTGCTATGTATAACCCCGAAAAAATCTCTTTTCGTATCGCAGGTGTGCTCACCTTTGTTGCAACGGTTACAAAGCCGTTTGTAAAGGTGCTCTCTCTTTCGATGAACGGTGTGCTCAGAGTTATGGGCATCGACCCGAATGCGGAGCCTGAGGAGGTTACCGAGGAAGAAATCCGTATGATGGTTGACGTCGGCGGAGAAAAGGGTGTTATCGAGGACGCTCAGAAGGAAATGATCAACAACATTTTCGAGTTTGACGATATCGATGCAGGTGATATTATGACTCACCGTACGGATGTTTCCGCGGTTGAAGTCAACGACCCGATACAGGACGTTGTTGAGATTGCTGAAAAAGAAGGTTACTCAAGAATTCCCGTTTACGAGGAAAGTCTTGATAAAATTATCGGCATTGTTTACATCAAGGATCTTATCGGCTATATAGGTTCAAGCGTTCCCAAGCAGGAAAGCCTTCGCAAAATTATGCGTGAGCCTTATTTTGTGCCCGAATCAATGAAATGCGGTGTTCTCTTCCAGGAGATGACAGCCCGCCGCGTGCAGATGGCGGTTGTTGTTGACGAGTACGGCGGCACGGCAGGCATCGTTACGCTTGAGGATCTTGTTGAGTCAATTGTCGGTAACATTCAGGATGAGTACGACGATGAGGAAGAAGAGTTTTCCGTTATAGACGAAACCACGTTCACCGTTGACGGCACAACCTCGATTGACGAGGTAAACGAGCACGTCGGCGTAGACCTTCCTGAGGATGAGTACGATACCATCGGCGGCTTTGTTATAAGCCTGCTCGGTTATCTGCCCAAGGACGGCGAGATGAACGAGATTGATTTTGAAAATCTTCATTTTACAATTCTCAACCTTGAGGATAAGAGAATAGGTAAGCTCAAGGTTGAAATCCGTCCCGAAAACAAAAAGGACGATGACGGTGAGGACGAGCCGCACAGGCTTGTCAGACGCCGCAACAAAGACGAGCAGGACGACTGATAATGCCATTATCTGCCCTGCCTTGACAAGATAATAACTTTTAAGTTATTATAAAGACGCACTTTAATTCTTAAAAGGAGGATACATAAAGTGAAGAAAAGAAACATTATCGCAATCCTGGCGGCTCTCGCAGTTGTTCTCACAGTGTTTACAGCCTGTGACAAAGGCGGAGACGACACAAACCCCACAATCGTCGGCGAAGACGGACAGATTTACGAGCAGGTAACCGAGGTTGTTACCAACGCAGCAGGTGAAGCTGTAACGGACGCTGAAGGCAACACAAAGGTTGATACCGTCACAAAGCCTGTTACAACAACAGGTGCCGGTTCAACAGAGAGCACAACAACCTATGAAGACGTCACCTTCCCCGAAGGTGAGAAGGTTGAGGTTGAGGTCGACAAGGACGGAAAGCCCGAAGACTGTAAGCTTGATAAGCTTCTTCGTTCATCCGCAGAGAGCAAGGCTCTCTACCTCAATTGTACTGTTGTTACAAGCGACAATTTCGGTTTGGCGGAAACAGGCATAAACATGAAAATGTATATGAAGAACGACAAGTTTGCTCTTGAGTTCCCGCTTCTTATCACAACAATCCGTGTCGCTTACGACGGCAAGGAAATGAATTTCATGATTCCCGGACAGAAGTCATATTATCCGATTGCAAGCGGTGAAGACAGCGTCGGCGCAATTGACAGCGTGGCAATGTGGGAATCCATCGTTTCCGATTCGCTTGAATACAAGGAAACAACAACCGTTGTAATGAAGGGCACAACGTATGTTTGTGAGGCTTACGGCGACAGCACAAACGTAAATAAATACTACTTCAACAGCAAGGATGAGCTCAAGCGAATTGAGGTTATCGCATCCGACGGCACAACGTCTATCCTCAAGGTTAACGAGTGCTCAACAAACATCGATGACAGCATCTTCTCAGTACCCAAGGGTTACACTCAGCTCACAGAAGAAGATATGATGGGCTTTGGCGCATCACTCGGCTATTGATAAATGAGTAAAACAGTTATTGTCACAGGCGCTTCCGGCGGTATCGGCGGCGCCTGTGCGCGGCTTTTTGCCGCAGATGGTTATAAGGTTGCCATACATTATAATAAAGATAAGGCTTCGGCTGACAGCTTGCAGGCGGAAATCTGCTCGCTCGGCGGCGAGGCTGTCTGTGTCTGCGCTGACCTGACCGATGAAAAGCAGGTTGCCGATATGCTTTGCACCGTTGAGCGTGAGCTTGGCGAGGTTGACGTGCTTGTCAATAACGCAGGCGTATCACAGCAAAAGCTTTTCACCGACACAACGCGTGATGATTATGAGCTGGTTTTCGGCGTCAACATTCTCGCCACCGTCAATTGCAGCCGTGCAGTCCTGCCCGCTATGATAAGGCGCAAGAGCGGCAGAATTATCAATGTTTCATCAATGTGGGGTATCAGCGGCGCTTCCTGCGAGGTGCTTTACTCTGCATCAAAGGCGGCTGTTACGGGCTTTACGAAGGCGCTTGCAAAAGAGGTCGGCCCGAGCGGTATTACTGTCAACTGTGTAGCTCCGGGTGTGATAAACACAAAGATGAATGCTCACCTGAGCGAAGAAGATATGGCAGCGCTGTGCGATGAAACACCGCTTTGCCGCATCGGTGAACCCGATGAGGTGGCACAGACGGTGCTTTTCCTTGCATCTGATAAATCCGCGTTTATTACCGGACAGACGCTCAGCGTGGATGGCGGATTTATAACATAATCATAAAATTAAATAAAAAATTGTTGATTTTATTTAAGTATTATGTTAATATAAATAGTACTATAATAGTAAGTGTGTGTGTAGCACGCAATACATATAAAACGGAGGAACTGATATGCCTAACTGTCCTAAGTGTAATGCCAAGCTCAGATTGTTTGATTGGCGTCCCGAGTGTCCCAAGTGTGGCGTAAATATGGTCTACTACGGTATGGAAGACCGTCTTCTTGCCGATGCAGAAAAAGCAGAGGCAGAGCACGCAAAATTCCAGAAGGGTCTTGACCGCTTAAAGGCTTCCGCAATCGGCGGCCCGCGCCAGATTGCTCGTCTTATCCTTTCAATCCTCCCTGTTGCAGGTCTCTTCCTCGATATGTTGCCTATCAAGCAGCTTGCTCTCGGCTCAATTTCACTTCAGAACATTCCCTATTATTCAGAGCCCGGCGTAGCTTCCGAGTTCAAAATCGGTATTCTTAAGGTTGTTGAGTTCTTCACAGATTATTTCGATTTCAACAATCTCCTCACTCTCATAAAGTCACCCGTTGTCGGTAAGGCATTCATCTTCTTTGCTCTTGCAATTGTTTTGCTTGCTCTTTCCATCGTTATGGGTGTTGTCAATTTCGGCAGAAACCTCTGCTCATCCAAGAAGTCATCCTGCGTAAAGAACATCATCGTCAGCGCTCTCAGCGCTCTGCTCGTCATTGCCGCAGGTATCATCTTCGGTCAGTTTGCAACTAATATCAACGCTTTGTTCCCCGAGTATATCTCCGCTGCAATGGGCTACGGCGCATTCGTTACGGCAGCTCTTCACCTCCCTGTTATGATTATCAACGTGCTTCTCGTCAAGAATCCCATCGTTGTTAAGTACAAGGAGCTTCCCGATTACGCAGCAATCGCAGCAGCAGCCAGAGCAGAAAAAGAAGCTAAGGAAGCAGCAGAAGCAGTAGCAGCTGAATAATTAATCTGAAAAATAAAGACCGTTTCTCGAAAGAGAAGCGGTCTTTTTGTTGTGTTGTATCCGGTTTATTCGCTGAAGGTTTCCGTAACCTTTTTAAGCTCAGCGGGTATGTCAATGCTCTGCGGGCACGATGGCTTGCACTTGCCGCAGGCACGGCAGAGGTCTGCCTTGCCGTCAAGCAGGTCGTAGCCTTCTTTTGCGCCGCGCTTGCCCTTGTATACGGTTGAGTTGAATGCGGTGAAGCATTCGGGTATATTTACGCCGAAGGGGCAGGGCATACAGTAGGCACAGCCCGTGCAGCCGACAAGCGGCATTGTGTGCCAAAGGTCGTTTGCCTTAGCAAGAGCTTTTCTTTCGTAAGCCGTGAGCATACCGATTTCACTGCGCTTTGCATAGCGGAGGTTGTCTTCAACCTGTTTTGGTGTGCTCATACCGCTGAGTACAAGGGCAACC
The DNA here is from genome assembly GCA_045650985.1 of Acutalibacteraceae bacterium. Classification (GTDB taxonomy): domain Bacteria; phylum Bacillota; class Clostridia; order Oscillospirales; family Acutalibacteraceae; genus UBA8612. The sequence continues at coordinate 6,251 of JAZRRT010000115.1, forward strand.
TCTTCTCTGTCCCAGAGGAAGTCGAGCGCAACTTCAACCTTGCTCTTGCTCTTGGGCAGAGCAGACTTTACTCTTTCGGGAAGCCCTTTTACAAGTCTGCCGCCTCTGAGCGGCTCCATAATAATGCTGCTCATACCTTTTGCATAGGCGTATTCAAGTCCCTCAATGCCTGCCTGATGCTTGATGTCAACGTAGTTGAGCTGAATCTGACAAAAATCCCAATCAAAGCTGTCGACAATTTCTTTGAAAAGCTCAATATCATCGTGGAAAGAGAAACCGAGGTATTTTATCTTGCCTTGCTCTTTTGCTTTGCGCATACTTTCGAGCACGTTGTATTTGAGCACCTTGTTATTCCACAGGTCGCGGTTGAGTGTATGAAGCAGGTAGAAATCAACGTAATCCGTCTGAAGTCGTTCAAGCTGGGTGTTGAATCTGTCCTCAAACGTAATTTCTTCCGTGATATCGTAGACTGGCGACTTTGTTGCGAGGTATACGCGCTCACGGTAGCCGTCTTTAAGCGCTTCGCCTACAAACTCTTCGCTCTCACCGTCGTGATAGTAGAAGGCCGTATCAACGTAGTTTACGCCCTCGTCAATTGCATGACGAAGCATTTTTGTTGAAACTGTGCGGTCAATCTTGCCGCCCTTTGTGGGGAATCTCATACAGCCGAAGCCGAGCGGAAAAACTTCAACGTCAATACCTTTAAAGCGTCTGTTCATAGTTTATCACTCCAAACCGAAGTATTTTGCGGCGTTGTTGTAGGATACGTCACATACAAGCTGCTTGAGAGTATCCATATCGTTGGGGTATAATCCGTCCTCAACCATATCGCCGAGCAGACCGCAGAGAATGCGGCGGAAATACTCGTGTCTGGGATAGGAGAGGAAAGAACGCGAATCGGTAACCATACCGACAAATTTGCCGAGTACGGAGAGGTTGCCGAAGGCTTTCATCTGCTCGCGCATACCGTCGAGGTTGTCGTTGAACCACCAACCGCTGCCAAACTGAATCTTACCCGGTGCGTCGGAATTCTGGAAGTTACCGAGCATTGTGCCGAGCACGTAGTTGTCCTTGGGGTTGAGTGTGAAGAGGATTGTGCGGGGAAGAAGCTCCTCTTTAGCAAGGCTGTCGAGGAAGCGTGAAAGCGGCTGTGCAATCTCTTTGTCGTCTATTGAGTCAAAGCCTGCATCGGGGCCGATTTTGTTGAACATAAGTGTGTTGTTGTTACGCATCGGGCCCATGTGAAGCTCCATTGCCCAGCCTCTGCGTGCGTACTCTTTTGCCATTGTACGAAGCAGTGCTGTGCGGTAAGCGTCAAGCTCGTGTGTTGTGAATTCACCGCCGATTCTGCCTTTCTGGAATATCGCCTCAAGCTCGTCTGTGCTTGCCTGAGCATAAGGTACGTATGTGAAAGCGTGGTCGCTTGCGCGGCAACCCATCTGTGCAAAGAATTCAAT
>JAZRRT010000116.1:0-2855 GCA_045650985.1 Acutalibacteraceae bacterium
TTCTCAGCAACGGATTCTTCAGGGTCGGGGAATTCGACACGCTTGATATCTCCGCCGAGACTCTGGAATTTTTCAACGAATCTCTCGTAGCCTCTGTCGATGTGAGAGAGGTTTTCGATTATTGACTGACCTTCTGCCGCAAATGCCGCAATAAGCATTGCTGCGCCTGCACGCAGATCGTCTGCGCCGCCGGGTGCGCCGTAGAGCTTGTCCACACCCTGAACGATGGCTACCTTGCCCTCTACGCTGATGTTTGCGCCCATTCTGAGAAGCTGGTCAACGTAGCGGAAGCGGTTATCCCACACGCTTTCGGAAACGATGCTTGTGCCCTCTGCGATTGCGAGAAGCACCGTCATCTGGGGCTGCATATCTGTCGGGAAGCCGGGATGGGGCATTGTTTTTACGTTGCATCTGTAAGGTCTGCCTGAGCAGCTTACGCGCACGGCTTCGTCAAATTCTTCAACTTCAACACCGCAGTCAACAAGCTTTTTTGTAATTGATTCAAGGTGCTTGGGAATAACGTTTTTGATGATTACGTCGCCTTTTGTTGCGGCGGCGGCAACCATATATGTGCCTGCCTCAATCTGGTCGGGGATTATGGAGTAGGTGCAGCCGTGAAGCTCGTCAACACCGTAGATTTTGATTGTGTCCGTGCCGGCACCTCTGATGTTTGCGCCCATTGAGTTGAGGAAGTTGGCAAGGTCAACAATGTGCGGCTCACGCGCCGCGTTTTCGATTATTGTAGTGCCCTTTGCTTTAACGGCGGCGAGCATAACGTTAACCGTTGCACCGACCGATACCGTATCCATATACACAACAGAGCCGATAAGCTCATCAGCTTCTGCGTTTACTACTGCGTTGTCTATTGATACGCTTGCACCGAGCAGTTCGAAACCGCGCAGGTGAAGGTCGATCGGACGTACACCGAACCAGCAGCCGCCGGGCATTGAAACCTTTGCCTTGCCAAACCTGCCGAGAAGAGCGCCGAGCATATAGTATGATGCGCGGAGCTGCTTTGTGTGTTCGTTGGGTACGGTATATGAATTTACACCTCTCGTGTCGATTTCGTAGGTTGAGCGGTTAATCATCTTAACCTGAGCACCGAGCTGAGAGAGAATTTTGAGCATTATTGATACGTCGCTGATGTCCGGGATATTCTCGATTCTGCAGACGTCATTTGCGAGGAGAGTGGCGGGAAGAATGGCAACAACTGCGTTTTTTGCGCCGCTTATTTCAACGCTGCCTTTAAGAGGTGTGCCGCCTTTGATGACGATTTTCTCCATCTTTTCTGATGTCGCTCCTTTCACAAAATTTGTTTATAACAAGGCTCGTAAGAGCAGGAAAATATACAATGACACTATTAACTGCGTAATTATAGCACGTAAGACAGATTTTGTATAGTCTTTTACAACAATTTGTCAGCAAATTTGTAGTATTACACAAAATATTGCGTTGCATTTTTACGAAAAATTACGCTGTATTGCAAAATCCCTATTTATTATTGCAAAAAAATATGTTATAATACCTTGAAATATTTTTTATAATATTATTATGGAATGGTATGGTGATAAATCGTGAAAGAAGTTATGAGAATTTTCGTTGAGAAGCGTGACGGTTTTGACGTTGAGGCAAAGGGTATTCTTGCGGATATCCGCTCAACTCTCGGCATTGCTTCACTTGAGAAGGTTCGCCTTATCAACCGTTACGACGTTCAGGGTCTCACACCCGAGCAGTTCGATACGGCTTGTACCGCTGTGCTCTCTGAGCCCAATGCAGACACAATCTGCTCTGAGCTTACGGTGCCCGAGGGCTGCCGCTTCCTTGCAAGCGAGTACCTTCCCGGTCAGTATGACCAGCGTGCTGACTCCGCTGCGCAGTGTATCGCTCTCCTCACCTGTGAGGAACAGCCTGCCGTTGCCAGCGCAAAGGTATACATCTTCGAGGGTAATATGACCGATGCAGAGTACGAGACCGTCAAGTCTTACCTTATCAACCCTGTTGAGTCCCGCGAGGCTTCAATGGACAAGCCCGAGGATCTCGACATTGTAGCCGACGTTCCCGAAGACATCAAGCGCGTTGTCGGCTTTATCGGTTGGAGCGATGAAGAGGTTGCCGCATACCACAAGGCAACCGGTTTTGCAATGACTGTTGCAGACCTTTGCTTCTGCCGTGATTATTTCAAAAACGACGAAAAGCGTGACCCCAGCATTACAGAGCTGAAGGTTATCGATACATACTGGTCAGACCATTGCCGCCACACAACGTTCCTCACACAGCTTGAAAGTGTCAGCTTTGAGGACGGAAAAATGGCAAAGGTCATCGAGGCTGCATGGAATGAGTATCTCAGCGTGCGCGACGACGTTTACGCAGGCCGCACACCCAAAAACATCACACTTATGGATATGGGTACAATCGGTACAAAGGCACTCAAGAAGGCAGGCGAGGTCAACGACCTTGACGAAAGCGAAGAAATCTACGCCTGCTCAATCGAGGTTACCGTTGATGTTGACGGCAAGGATGAGCAGTGGCTTGTTCAGTTCAAGAACGAAACACACAACCATCCCACAGAGATTGAGCCTTTCGGCGGTGCTGCAACCTGCCTCGGCGGCGCAATCCGTGACCCGCTTTCAGGCAGAGCTTACGTCTATCAGGCAATGAGAGTTACCGGCAGCGGTGACCCCACGGCAGCTTTTGAGGATACACTCGAGGGCAAGCTTCCCCAGCGTAAAATTACAATCGGCGCTGCCGCAGGCTACTCATCCTACGGCAACCAGATAGGCCTTGCAACAGGTCAGGTCGTTGAGCTTTACGACGAAGGCTACAAGGCAAAGAGAATGGAAATCGGTGCTGTTGTC
>JAZRRT010000117.1:0-2573 GCA_045650985.1 Acutalibacteraceae bacterium
TCTCTTGTACTCGCCGCACTTGGGGCACTTGACGAGCTCAGGTGCATTAAGCTTCCATACGCTGCTGCGTCTCTTGTCTCTTCTTGCCTTAGAGACTCTTCTCTTCGGAACTGCCATTTCGCCAACCTCCTTGCTGGTGTGTAACTTCTACTCATCGTTATTACTTAACAACTGCTGTAAAGCCGCCAGACGCGCATCAAGCGGAGCAGAACAGTTGCATGAGTCATCATTAAGGTTTTTGCCGCAATACTGACAAACACCTTTGCAATCTTCTTTGCACAGATGCCTTGTCGGCAAGCCGAGCAAAATATCCTCCGTAACAAGCTCATCAAGATTGAAACGAAGCGACTCAACAAGAATCAGCTCATCGTTTTCTTCGTCATTGAGCGAAGTGACCAAAACGTGGTCGACGGGGATGGAAAGATCTTTCGTTGTGTGCTGAGCACATCGGTCACAAGGCGCGGAATAAGTAAAAACTGCGTCAGCTTTGAGCTGAACGATACCGGCTTTGTTGAACACGCGGCCCTTGACCCTGACGGGCTGTGCAAAGGGATAGAAAGTGTAGAGTTCGACATCTGATAAATCGAGATCATAATCGAAATCCAGCTTTTCGCCTATGTTGTTAAAAATGGGTTCAAGCTCAATAAACACCTTTGAACTACCTCCGTAAAGGGTAAGAACACATTGTGCCAAATAACACACAACGATTATTATATAGCTTTAGTTTCGCTTTGTCAAGAAAAATTTATTTTTTACAGGACTTCGCAAACCTCAAATACTTTTGCGGGGATTTCTTCCTTATCAGCAGATACGGTGAACACAACGTCCTTCTCTTCCATCTTGGAAAGATCGGAAACCTTAAGAAGGAAATCTGCAAGCTCATCGTAATCTCTGCCGCCGATGCGGAGTGTTGCATCTGCAAATACGTGTGTGATATCGTGGTCGCCTGCAAAAATACCGCAAAGGAAGCCGTAGTATGCATCGTAACCGCTTACTTTATAATTGTCGGTCGCTGTGAGTCTGCAGCGGTGTGTGATATCGTATGTGAGTGCTGACTCTTTTTCGATGCAGACAACATTGCCGTTTGAATTTGCGACAGCTGCATTAACGAGCTCGATGAGCTTCTTTGTTTTGCCTGCGCCCTTGTGACCGAGAATAAGTTTTACCATAGTGAATCGCTCCTTTATTTCTTTTATCTGCCTAATTTTGCTTCCAGCTCTGCTTTCATGTCCTCATATCCGGGCTTGCCGAGAAGTGCGAACATATTCTTCTTGTAGCTTTCTACACCGGGCTGGTCGAAGGGGTTTACACCAAGCACATAGCCTGAAATTGCGCAAGCCTTTTCGAAGAAATAGATAAGCTCACCGAGGTTATACTCATCCATCTGCTCAATTTCAAGAACAACGTTGGGAACATCGCCGTCTGTATGTGCGAGAAGTGTGCCCTCGAATGCTTTGCGGTTTACAAACGAAACCGTCTTGCCTGCGAGGAAATTAAGACCGTCAACATTTTCGGGATCTTCCTTGATGCTGACATCGGTCTTGACTTTATCGACATATACCACTGTCTCAAACATCAGTCTTTCGCCCTCCTGGACGTACTGACCGAGTGAATGAAGGTCTGTGGAATAAATCGCTGAAGAAGGATAGATGCCTTTGTTTTCCTTGCCCTCGCTCTCGCCGTAGAGCTGTTTGAGCCATTCACACATCATTGTGAAGGAAGGCTCGTAGCTGACGAACATCTCAACCTTTTTGCCGGAACGGTAAAGAAGGTTGCGGATTGCTGCATACTTGTAGCAATCATTTTCGATTGAGGGAACGGAATATTTCTCTCTGGCATCTGCCGCACCCTGCATAAGTGCGTCGATATCTATGCCTGCGGCTGCAATCGGAAGCAAGCCGACAGCTGTAAGAACGGAGTAACGACCGCCGACGTCATCGGGAACAACGAATGTACGGTATCCCTCTTTGTCTGCGAGGGATTTGAGTGTGCCCTTTGCTCTGTCCGTAGTGACGTAGATACGCTTTGCAGCCTCTTCCTTGCCGTACTTTGATTCAAGAAGCTCCTTGAATACACGGAAGGCAACGGCAGGCTCAGTCGTTGTGCCGCTCTTTGAGATTACATTAACTGAAAAGTCCTTACCGTCAACAAGGCTCATAATCTCTGCAACAGAGGAAGAGCTGATTGTGTTGCCGGTGAAAAGAATCTGCGGAGTGTCCTTTGCAAGAAGGTTATAGTTTGAGGACTTGCAGAACTCGATTGCCGCACGGGCACCGAGATATGAACCGCCTATACCGATAACAACAAGAACCTTTGAATCGGACTTGATTTTATCAGCAGCTTCTTTTATTGCGGCGAACTCTGCCTTGTCGTAATTGACGGGCAGATCCACCCAACCGAGAAAGTCACTGCCCTTGCCTGTGCCGGCATGGAGTGATTCGTGAGCGCTGATAATTTCTGCTTCAATTTTTGCAAGCGCGGATGCGGATGCATTTTCGCCTGCGTAGGAACCGTTTAACTTAATTGCCATAGATTTTGCGTCTGCGACACGTTGCCGTGCCGCTTCTCCTTCG
>JAZRRT010000118.1:0-3791 GCA_045650985.1 Acutalibacteraceae bacterium
ATGCACGTGTGTAAATATCGAGCAGCTTTTCGTCCTTTTCAAGAACAGCGAGCATCCAGAAGGATGATACGGCAAGCATATTATCACCGTACATAAGCTCTGCTGCAATATCGTTACCCTCGAAGAGTGAGGTCTGGAAAGCTCTGTCAAAGTGCTTGAGTGTAAGGTCTGCATAGCCCATGGCAATGAGTTTGTCATACTCATCCTGCCACTTGCTGTCGCCTGTTATGTAGTGTGTAACCTTGAGGTAGGCGAGAAGCTCTGCGGAGTTGAGGCAGGCATCCGCCCAACCCATATAGGTGTTGAAATAGTCAAGATTCCACTTTGCCCAGGTTGTAGGCTTGCCGTCGCATTCAACAAGCTGGTAGCCACCTTCGACAATGTGAGTCATAAGAGCAGTTGCGGATTCCTTGACAAGCTCATCAAGCTCGGGATCTGCATCTGCAAGGAACATATGAGAGAAGAGCATCTGCATAAAGTGAGCCGTTACTTCGTCGCTGCTTGTGTCACCCTTGTAAATCATACCCTCTTCGGTGTAACCCTCGTCTGTAAAGAGGTGGCGAAGTCTTTCGGGAATGGGAGCACTTGCGTCGATTTCAAGGTTTGCAATGCCTTTTTTCTTTGAGAAAGTGGTTTCAATGCACTTTGCCTTGTCACCGCTGATTCTGTAAAAGAGTCCGTCGTCCGGCACGGGTTCATCGTGTGCGAGGTAGCTTCTTGCGGGGAAGCCGTTACCTCTCTTTGAAATGTGAAGAAGAAGCAGGCAGGCTTCGCAGGTTCTGATTGCGAATTTGCGTGCTTCAATTGTTTCAGGTGCATCTTCGCCAAGCTCTCTTCTGAGAGTAGCGTAGCGGAAAAGCATACCGACGGAGAACCAGGACGAGAAACCGCCGTCGTTATCGGAGTGACCGTAAGAAACCTTTGAGCTGAAATCTCTCGGCACTGTAAGGCGCTTCTGTGACATCATGCCTCTTCTGCTGACAATATCAATAGATTCCTTGAGAAGCATTTCTGCTTTCTCGCGGGGAGTTACGGGCTTCATTTCAATATGTACAACACCTGTTTCGGTCTGTACCCATGCGCCCTTGTCACCGTCGCTGATAATTGACAAAACGTTGTTGTCGTTGAGGTAACGGTTAGCGGTGAAGTGCATAGCCTTGTCCTCATCAGCTTCTTCTGACGGACACCAGCGTGTTACGCCGCCGTTTGAGCCGAGCCACATTGTACCGTCTTCATTTACTGCAAAGCAGGTGTAATCCTTTTTGCGTGAGGGCAGGGGAATACATACGGAAGAAAGGTCGGGTTTTACCGACTCAGCCGTAAAAAGCTCTGCCGGCACTGCAGAATCGTCCTTTTTGAAGAACGTGCAGAATCTGTTGAGAGTTGTGCGAAGTTTAATAGTTTTCATCTTGTCCTCCTTGGGTTAAGGTGAATTGTATTGACTTTTATTTTAAATGAATTTAAAATCACTATTAGACGATGGGAGTTGATATGATATGAAAATTGAAAGCAAAGCAATCAGAGAATCTTACGCTCTGCTTGAAAAAGCTGCTCCGTTGGGCAGGACGGATTGCGGCATCGTCTGCGATGCCGTGTGCTGTACCGAAGAATGCGGTGACAGTATGGAGCTTTTTCCTTATGAAAAAGAGCTTCTCGAGGGTACGCAAGGTTTTGTCATAACTGACGACGAAGTGCCTCTTCTCAAATGTGCAGGCAGATGCGCGCGTGACAAAAGACCGCTTGCCTGCAGAATATATCCTCTTTTTCCGCTTGTTGATACGGATGAAGACGGCAACGAGATAATACGCGTTATTTACGATCCACGTGCAACGGCAGCCTGTCCGCTGTGTGCTCAGCGTGCAAAGCTGGATCGACGTTTTCTTCGTGCTGTCAGGCGCTCGGGCAAGTATCTGCTTGCTGATGCTCAAACGGCAGCATATCTCAGAAAAACAAGTGAGTATCTTAAAGAGCTTATTGAACTTGAGGTAAAACTCAGGGGTTGATAGGTCAGCACGGATTCTGGCAGAAGCGTAAGCATCGCGGTGTGCTTTTCGCTTCTGCCAAAAACAGCTGCGGCGAAAGAAATTCTTTTTTAACACATCCGTCTGCACAAAGGTGCTTTAACCCATTTTTATTTATAACCTTTTACATTCTATAATATATTATTTGTTTTTGCAAGGATTTTTACGATTATTTTTATTCGAACGGTTCGATGCCGCCGTCTATCAGCGTTTCAAAACAGGCATCGCGTATTTGTGTTTCAAATCTTATACCGTCTATGTGAAGGTACCTTATGCGTGCGTAATCATATTCGCTCAGCGGTCTGTCAAGGTAATCATCCGAGTGAGCGGCGATATATATTTCGCCACCGCTTCCTTTCTTTGTTACTATCAGCGTATGGTAATATTCACCGTTTTCGTTGCCGAGCTGAATCATATCTCCGGGTTCGATTTCATCCGGAGCAGCTTCGTGCGCAAACGGTCCCTGCTCTTTGTTATTTGTCAGGAAATCGTAGAAAAATGACACACCGCTCCACGAGGGCGACCTGTCATTTGAAGAAATATAATACCAACCGAACGTCGGTTTGTAGTTCATAACACAGCCGCCTGCAAAGATGCACTGCGAAGCGAAATTTGTGCAGTCTCCTCCGATTCCGTTGAAACTGAAGAAGAGGGGGTTGCGGTCAAGCGCCCAGCGCCTTGCGTATCTGAGCGCGTTTGTGCGGTTAAATTCTTTTGTCACAAGCATCGTAAAACCTCCCGTTGCCATTTTATGAGCAATTTTTGTTTTGGTGCTTGTGACTTATCTGTCTTAGTGGTATAATACCACCTGTTTTGGAGGTGAATTCACTTGGAAACTCTTCTTTCTCTTACAGGCTCATTTATTAACGTTGCTCTCGTCGTTGTCGGAGGTGCTCTCGGTCTTCTGCTCAGGAAGGGGCTGCCCGAAAGAATAAGTGATGCTGTTATGAAGGGGCTCGGGCTGTGCGTCCTTTGCATAGGTATTGACGGCTGTCTCAAAGGCGAGAATATGCTTATTGCAGTTGTTTCAATGGCTGTCGGCACGGTTATCGGAAGCGCGATTGACCTTGATAAGCACTTGAATAAATTTGCAGACAAAGTTCAGAAAAAGCTCAGTAAAAAATCTGATGGCAAATCAAATTTTGCGCAGGGTTTTGTTTCGGCAACGTTGCTTTACTGTGTGGGTGCAATGGCAATTGTTGGTTCTCTTAACAGCGGCATTTCGGGCGATTACAGCACGCTTACGACAAAATCCGTTATCGACGGTGTTTCATCAATCGTTATGGCTTCAACTCTGGGTTGGGGCGTGCTTCTCAGCTGTATTCCCGTGTTAATTTATCAGGGCTCAATAACGCTTCTTGCAGGTGTTGTTGCACCGTTTCTCAACGACTATACCGTAGGCGAAATGACTTGCGTAGGTTCTTTGCTGATTATCGCAATAGCTCTCAATATGCTGAAAATTACCAATATTAAAGTAATGAACAGTTTGCCGGCAGTGTTTTTGCCTGTGCTTATTTGTCAGTTGGTCAAATAAATTTACTTAAATGATACGAAATATTATTAATTTAAGGTTGACGAACGCTATGCTTTTTTGGTATAGTGTATCAGGAGACTGAAAGTCTACCCCAAAAAATATGGAATGAGAGGGAATTTTCAATGAAAAAAGTGATTATCTCACTTGTCGCAATTCTCCTTGCAGCTGCTATGGTGTTTACTTTTGCAGCTTGCGGCGACAATGAGGACTCAGGCACTACAACAGCACCCGACACT
>JAZRRT010000119.1:0-16177 GCA_045650985.1 Acutalibacteraceae bacterium
AGAATGAGCCTCAGCGCTGCAAGTCCTGCCGTGATGCACGCAAGAATGCAAACAAGCCCGAGCGCGAGATGTTCGACGCTGTTTGTGCAAGCTGCGGCGCAGAATGCAAGGTTCCCTTCAGACCCCGTGAGGACCGCCCTGTATACTGCAGCGAGTGCTTTGCAAAGATGAGAGAAGAAGCATAATTATATAAATTCTTTTTTCTATTCTTATGCACAAAAAAATTCAGCCGTACCCGTCAGGGTGCGGCTGTTTTTTGTTTTTATTTGTTGAGATAGTCTCTGTTGTATCGCGGATAGATTTTAAACGTTCCGTCCGACGCAATGTCTGTTATCGTAACGCCCTGAGGCCATTTTTCCTCAGGCCAACCCTTGTTTGTGCCGATGTTATAGTTTTCATAGCCGCCGCACTGGTTGTATACGAGATAAACGTCGTCGTATATTGCGCAGAAATCGTTTATGTGGTCGTGACCGCTGTAAACCGCCTGAGTGCTGTCAAGTTTTTTTATCAGGTCGAAAAGACCGCTGTTAAACTGCGATGAGCCTACGCTTTCGTGTACCTGACCGTAACATATTTCGCACGTGTCGGTGAATGAAAATTCGCCGTTTTCATCTTTTGTTACGGCATACTCATATTCTTTAATCGGAATGTGCATATACATAAATGATTTTACGGGATTTTTATATTTTGCATTGAGCGATTCGAGCCGGTTTTCGTACCATTTCATCTGGTTGTTTTTGATGAAATCGTATCCTTTATACTCCTTCGGGCAGCCGTGCTCGTCGCGGTATTCGTCTATGATGTCACGTCCCGAGTCAAACATAAACAACGTTTTGAGTATTTCGTTTTCGCTCTTCATAATGTTAATGCAGTAGTTGCAAAGGCCGAAAAGCTCTTTCTTTCCCTGTCTTGCAAGGCAGTGGGGGAATGTCGTCTGGCACTTCATAAGAAGCTCCTTGAAACGTCCTTTTTCTTCTCTTGCCTCGTGGTTACCAAAGGTAAATGCCCAATATATACCCTGCATTTCCATAAATTGTGCAAACTGAATGGCATCTATATGCTGATATTTGCCGAGAATAATATCGCCCGTAAGCACAACAAGGTCGGGCTTAGTGTCTGCAATGTGACGCATAAGCATACCCATGCACTTGTCTCTGCGCTCAACGATGTCGCCGAAGTGCAGGTCGGTTGTTGAGAGTATTCTGAAGCCGTTATCGAGTATTTTTCCGTCTTTGCCGATTTTTGCAATTGTTACGCTGTCCTCATTTTCGCTGAGAATCTTAACGCTTGTGCCTACGTGCTTTACGTCAAGGCTTGCGGTAAACATAGATTTTGCCGCCTTACCGCCGCTGAGTTTGTATACGCCTCTGCCTGCGCTGAGTAAAGCTTTGTCAATTCCTATCCTGAGCTTTTCGTAGATAATGTTCATTTAAGTCACCTTTATGTTTTTTCGGTTTATGTTAAAATGATATCACAATAATTAAACGGATTCAATAAAAAAATTGTCACCAGATGCCAATTTCAATCGTTTTATAAGTGAAAGGAGGAAGTTATGAAAGCCCGGGATTTTGAAAAAGAATTTGAAGAAAAGTATAACAGCTACGGCAGTATGCTGTATAAAATAGCTTTTTTATATCTTAACAGTGCTAGCGATGCTGAAGATGTATTGCAGGATGTTTTTTCCAAGTATCTGCTGACACGGAAGAACTTTAACAGTAAAGAGCACGAAAAGGCGTGGTTTATAAGAGTAACGCAGAATTACTGCCTTGATATGCTCAGAAAGCAAGATAGAAAAAATTCGGAAATAGATGATTTGTCCGTAATGACACAGCTCGATAATGACACCAAGCAGGATGTTGAACGGAGCATTGTTGCTCTGCCGCCAAAATATAAAATCGTAATATTCCTGCATTATTACAGCGGATACACTGTTGAAGAGATTTCTGCAATACTTAAAATCGGTAAGTCTGCCGTAAAAAAGCGATTGCAACGCGGCCGCGAAATGCTAAAACTCAGATTGGAGGATTATGAAAATTGAAAAAGGAAGATTTATTTAAATATATAGATGATATTCAGCCTGATTTATATATGAAAACAAGGCTGAAATCAAAAATAGCCGAAAGTAAAATGAACACAATAAAGCCGAAAAAAATCTTTTTGTGTGTTACTGCTCTGTGCCTCATTGCCGCACTTATTGTCGGAACAGGGCTTTACGGTAGGACACCGAACAATGCTGTGAGCGGAAAAGATAATACTATAGTTAATAGTATAGCACCTGATATTATGGATGCCTTTATTATAGTGGCAAGTGCGGGGGATTATAAGGCGGCGGCAACAATAGCTGCCCAGCCGCTTGAGGTTAATGAAGCATATCCGTATGGAGTGCATCTCAAAATTTTTGATGTCAGCGAAATGAGTGATTCCGAGAAGAAAAGCCTGGTTCAAAAGATGCACAATGAACTGAGTGTTTATGTAGGCGAAGAAGATTTTGTTATGGGCGGAAGTACTGTTGTAACTACAGATAAAGTCTATATGGTTATATGTTCAGTGAACGAATTCAGGTTTATCATACAACAGGATAAAACACTGAAAAGCATAAATGTCAAGAATACCTCACCCTACGGTCAGATGGTTTATTCTTCGGGTAAGCGAGAGTTTTCAGCACCCTTACACGGTAACGATATAACCGTAAACGGTGATAAATTCGACCCGACGACAGGGGGCTTTTATTGGGATTACACCGATAAACTTATAAGTGCCTTTGAAGAAAATCCCGATACGCCTTTTTCAACTTTTGATGATCTGATTACTTTTACGCTTGAATATACAGACGGCTCAAAATCTGTAGGAGTTGTTGAACTTAATTTTGATACTTACGGCAATGCCGCAGCTGTATGTAAAAAATATGAGAATCAAAAGGCAGGTGAAAGGTGACAAAAAATAAAATGATATAAAATCAGGGCAGAACAAAGGTGGGATTGTTCTGCCCTTTATATTATTCTTTTACCATTTCCATTTTACTGAATTTTTGTCCCCAAGCGTTTGCCCAGCTTTCGCAGTAAACTTTATAGTATGATACGTTGTTTTTCTTGCGGTAGCCTGCAAAGCAGTTGCACCATATCATTGAGGGGATTGCGATTACAAGATAGTAAAGCGGGCCGAGAAGCAGACACTGCCACGTGTGACCGTACTCGTGGATTCGTGTGTTGTAGGTCCACTTTTTGCTCTTGTGCCGGTCTTTCATAAATATAAACAGACCGAGTGAAAGTCCGCCTGATTTCCACGGCAGATAAACTATGTAAGAGTAGCCGAAGCGCTGATAGCGGCGCTTTTTGATTTTTGTGCAGATGAGGAATGCTATGCCGCCGACAATGTTGACGGGAAGTCCCCACGTCCATTGCACAAGATAAAACAGGAAATCTGCCAGCGAATTTTTGAAGTTTTTTTCTCTTTTTTCGGGAGCTTTTCTGGTTATGTCTATCATTGCCTTGCTCTTTCCTTTTTTGCTTCGTATATTACCGTTTTTGTCTATGTCAATATCGACATAGTGCGGTGCTTTGTCTGTTGTTGACGGCTGACCGAGCCACGTTTTTTCAAGCTTCTGACCAGAAATGATTTCACAGCGGTACTTTTGCTCCTCGGTCAGCGTTACGCTGCCGTATTTGTGCTTTGTTGCAATTGCCGCGCGTATCATTGCGTGGTCATCTTTCGTCATACGGAAACGCTTGAGAAGGATGAGCGAAATAACAGCCGCAACAATCGGGATTACGGCAACACAGATTCTGACACCGGTTACGGCGCTTGCACTCTGCTCAAAGAGCAGGTTGCTCGATTTTTCGTAGTTTGATACGGCATCGCCCGTAACAAGACCGAAGCCTTGAAGCGTGAATCCTACGAGCGCAGCCATAACACCGCTGATGCTCTTCTTGATAAGTGTGCTGAACGTTGAGATAACACCTTCTCTGCGTCTGCCCGTGATAAGCTCGTCAACGTCGGTAAGGTCAGGGAAGATGTTTGTTGAAACGAAGCCGAGACCCGACATACCGAATGGGTACAGAATCATACTCAGCATCATCAGCGCCGTCCAGAAAAACGAGCCGCCCGATTGCATAACAAGACCTATTGCAAGACCTGCAAGCATAAGCGGAGTGACAATGTTGCCGCACTTTTTCTTGCCGTGCTTCATCGTCAGAGCATAGTTGAGCGGAAATGCACCTGCTTCAGCAACGCCTGCGACAGCGTTGAAAACAGGATAACTTTTGTATTGGTTGGCAAGGTATTTGACGTAGTATACCTTTGAGTTTGCGTAGAATCCCGTTGCAAACTGATATGCAAGGCTCATAAAGAAATACTGCCTGAAAGAGCGGTTTTTGAATACGAGCACATATTCGCGGATGATGTATCTCAGGTCAAATTTTTCGTTTTTGTTGTGTAGTGAGCTTGGTTCTTTGGTTTTTGCATAAGTCATCAGAACGGCTAATCCGAAGAAAAGCGAAAGGGTGATGCCTATGATGAGAAACGGCTTTTTTGATTCGGAAGTAAGATTATCGCTCGAGCCGAAAATGCCGAGTATCAGTACGGCAATACCGAATGCCGGCACCATACCCGCCGAGTTGAAAAGATAGCCGACCGAGTTGTACTGTGTGCGCAGATTATATTCGGGTGCAAGCTCGGGCAACATTGCCGTGTGCGGTACGCCGATAACGGTATAGGCTGTTTTGTAAAGCATATACACTGCGATGAAATATACCATTGCCGTTACGGAAGAATTTTTGCCGTCAAGCCCGTAGGAATTCCACAGCAGGGTATAGGATATTACCATAAGCGGAATACCCCACAGAAGATACCGTCGGTGTTTGCCTGTTTTAGACCTTGTTCTGTCGGTTATGATGCCCATGGCGGGGTCTGTAACCGCATCCCATATTGTGGCAACCATAACGATAATGCCTGCCTGGTTGAGCGAGAGGTTTACGACGTCGGTGAGGAAAATCGAAAAGTACATACTGATTATGTAACCTGCACCGCCCATATAAATGTTGGCATAACTGTAATTTATCATCGGCAGTATGGCAGTTTTGAAATCGCCCTGTACGCCGATTGCTTTTTTTATTTTTTCACCCAAAATAATCACCCGTAAGATTTTAATAAATATAATTCTATCACAACAAAATCTATTAATCAATGTTTCGCAGGATTGTTTTGTTTTGGTATGGTAATATTTTTATCGGTGTGGTATAATAACCGAAACTGTAAAAAACAAAAGGGATGTGTTGGGTTTGGTTTTTCCCGAAAACGCAAGACTTGTTTCAAAAATCGATACCTACCTCAATTGTGCGGAGGTTTTTGCTTACAGAAGCACTTGCCTCAAAAGAAAGTACGGTGCAGTTATCGTAAAAGATGATGCCGTTGTTTCAACAGGCTATAACGGCTCGCCCAGAGGTTTTGAAAACTGTTGCGAAATCGGCTATTGCCAGCGTATTGAGAATGATATGCACCAAGGTGAGGGCTATGCAATCTGCCGTGCCGTTCACGCGGAGATGAATGCGCTTCTCAATTGCTCACGCAGTCAGACGATGGGGGCGGATCTTTACCTTACGGGCATCAATCCGCAGGATAATTCTGTTCACGAGGCAAAGCCTTGTCCGCTTTGTGCGCGTAACATTATTCAGGCAGGCATCAGAAACGTTTATCTCAGGGTAGGCGAGGGTGCGGATAATTATATCGTCGTTCCTGCTCAGGAGTTGGAATGGCTTCAGAAACAGGGTGAAGAAAAATGAGGTTTTCAATAATCGTGCCCGTTTACAACGGCGAAGAATATCTTGCGCAGACGTTGGATTGTCTGCTCTCTCAGAGTGAAAAAAATATAGAGATAATTACCGTTAACGACGGCTCAACCGATTCTACGCAGAGCATTATTGACAGCTATGCAAAAAAAGACGGACGTGTAAAGTCGGTTTATCAGAATAACGCGGGTGTTTCCGCAGCACGCAATAACGGAATTGAAAAGGCTTGCGGCGAATATCTGTTTTTTCTTGACAGTGATGATCTGATAGAGCCTGACGTGCTTGAAAAAATGTACGGCGCGCTTGAACGTACGGGTGCACAGCTCGGTCTGTGCCGTGTCAGAACGTTCGGATTCGGCTCGGAGGAGTTTAATCAGTTGGTAGACGAGCTTGTGCAGGATGAAAAAATAAGCTGTTATGATAAACGTTTGCTTCGCAATTTTATCCCGGTCAATAAGTTTTACAGAACAAAGACGTTGAAGGAGAGCGGTGTCAGGTTTCCGTCAACCCGTTACAGCGAAGACGGAGCTTTTCTTATGCAGTTTATCCACACGGTAAAGCCTGAAATAACCGGTGTGTACGGTGCTGTTGCAAAGTATCGCAAGCATCCTAATTCTGTCACGTCAAGAGTTAACAGCTCGTATTTCAAGGATTATTCTCTTTCTATGGATTCGGTTTACAACTGTGCGCTTAATTCTTTTGAGGATGCGCCTGAACTTAAAGAGGATTATCTTCAGGAGATTTTGTTCAAAGACGGTTTGGCGCTGATGAACGAGTTTTACCGTATGCTGTGGCGTTCGGAGGATGAAGAGGCGCTTGCCCTTATGAAGGATCGTTACGATACGCTTATTTCGCGTATGAACCAACAGGCACGGCAGAGGCTTGGAAAAGAAATAAAAGACATCGGCAGTCCTGTGTTTTCAAAGGCGGAAATTGCCGAAAATCCGTTTATCAGCATAAAAGTCAAAGACCCGTCCGAAGAGTTTTTGCGCTCGGTCAAGTATCAGTCGATGCCTCTGTTCGAGATTGTTGACGGCTCTGCAAAGCCCAAAGGAAAAATAACGCTCAGCTTCAAGGGTAACGAAACTCTTGATCCGAGGTTTTTCAAGGTTGTCTCGCTCCTCAAGCGTTCACCAAAATTCGGTTTCTTACCCGATTCGCTGATAAAATTCGGCGCAGGGCTTTTCCTGAAACTCAAAAGGTAATTTTAAAGGACTGTTTCCGATGAGAGGAAACAGTCCTTTTTTACCCGAGATATTCTTTGACAAGTTTTGCGATTCTTTCTGCGCTTTTGCCGTCGCAGGCAGAAAGCTGGTCGGCTTTGAATTTTTTTGCTTTTTCGGTGTCGGGTGCGGTGACGGAATTTCTTATTGCAGATAAAAGCTCTGCCGAATCCGTCAGCATTTCGCCGGGCAGACCGTCGGGGAAATCAAGGTAAAATCCGCGCTCGTATTTTTCACAATCGGGGCAGTAGAATACGCAGGGCACGTCAAGCAGGCAGGCATCGTATATTACCGATGAGTAGTCGGTTATGATTGCGCTGCTTGCCGCCGTCAGCTCAAGGGTTGATTCATCTGTCAGGTCGACAATGCCGTTGTAATCTTTATCCGTCAGAGTATATTTCATAATCGGATGTCGGCGGATAATGAAAATCTCATTGTCGTCAAGCTCTTCGGAGAGCTTTGCCCAGTCGATTTTCGGGTCGTATTCTGTTTGCAGACCGTCGTCTTCACGGAAAGTAGGGCAGTAGAGGTAGAGCTTTTTGCCGACAAATTCCGGGTGACGTTCGTATACGCTGTTGCGCATTTGTTCAGCGTTGTTTATTACGCTGTCAGTCCTGGGCAATCCGAGCGGCAGACACTTTTTTTCGTCTATGCCGAATGCAGCTGCATAAAACTTTCTGCAGCTTTCCGAGGTGACGGCAACTGCAGAGTATTGTGCGTGCGTTGCTTTTTCTTCTTCGGGTGTGAGCTTTGACGGTGCGTCAAGACCGAACTTTTTGAATGCTCCGCAGGCGTGCCATATCTGGATAAGCTCTTGTTTTTTTCTGAGCTTCATCCAGCGCATATAACGCACGTAATCGTCCGATACGATGACCTTGCTTGTCAGCAGATGATAACGTGCGGCAAACTCAACGCGAAGTGAGTGCGGCAACATATGTGCAAAAATTGCCTTGTCGCAGTCGAGTGCATCGTATACGGCGCGGCTGTTGTCCGCAAGCTTACCGTCAGCGCGGATTGTGTAAAACAGTACTCTGTTTTTGAGCGGCATACATTTGCACACGGCACACCATAAGGAAAAAATCAGTTTCATTATTCTCTGCCTTGTGCGAAGGCTTATTATTTTTTTCAAAAGTCGTTTCATATACAGACCTCACAGCTTTTACTGACTACGATTTTAATATATAAATCAAAAATTTACAATACCGCAAAAAATTATTGTGCTCGCGTATGCTATAATTATATCGAAAAAATGCATCAGAGAGGAGAAAGAAAATGAAAATATCAACAGAAATGGCTTCGTGCGCAAAAATCACGGGTGAGGAAAAGGCTATTGAGCTGATTGCAAAAGCAGGCTTTGATGCGTGGGATTTTTCAATGTTTGATATCTGTCAATACGATTGGGAAAACAAGCGCATAATCGAAAACGGACATCCTTTTTTGGGCAATGATTATCTTGCCTTTGCGCGAAAACTCAAGCAGATAGGTCTTGATAACGGCATCGTGTGTAACCAGTCTCACGCACCGTTCCCGACTGTTTGCGCTGAAATCCGTTCCTATTACAAGCGCGCAATCGAGTGTACTGCCGAAGCAGGCGGAAAAATCTGCATTATTCATCCGGACAACAATAAAAATGCCGATGAAAATGCCGAGATGTATTTCGAGCTTCTTCCGTTTGCAAAAAGCTGCGGCGTAAAAATCGCAACTGAAAATATGTGGAATTGGGATGATGAAAAAAATCAGGCTGCTCCTGCCGCTTGCTCAGATCCTCAGAGTTTCACGGAGCATCTCGATGCAGTTAATGATGATTTCTTTGTTGCCTGTCTTGATATAGGCCACGGCGAAATGCGCGGACTCAACACGAATGCAGTTGATATGATAAAGGCGCTCGGCTCACGCCTTCAGGCGCTTCATATTCACGATAACGATTTGTGGCACGATTCTCATCAGATTCCGATGTCGATGAAAATTGATTTTGTGCCTGTTGTGAAAGCTCTCAAGGAAATCGGCTACAACGGCTGGTTTACGCTCGAGTGCGGGAGTTTTCTCAGAAGTTACAACACCGAAAACGTGCTTGACGGTCTTAAAGAAATGGTAAAAGCAGATAAATATCTTACCGATATTTTTGATAAGGCATAATTTCTCTTTTTCTGCACATACTTGTTCTGTCTGACGAAAGGAGAAACGTTATGATAGAACAGGATACAATCAAGCTTCTCAGAGAATGTGATGCAGGCGTCAGGATGGGTGTCAGCTCGATTGACGACGTTATCGGACACGTGAAAAGCGAATCGTTGAAAAAATATCTTTCTGACTGCAGAGGTGAGCACGAAAAGCTAGCCGACGAGATTCGTGTGCTTCTTGACAAATATCACGATGACGGCAAAGCACCCAATCCTATTGCTAAAGGTATGTCGTGGTTTAAAACAGGTGTGAAGCTTGCCGTTGATGAATCCGACGGCACGATTGCAGATCTTATGACTGACGGATGCAATATGGGCGTAAAATCACTTAACCGCTATCTCAACGAGTATGAAGCGGCGGATGAGATGTCGAAGGATATTGCGAAGCGCCTCATAAATCTTGAGGAGCGTCTGGCAATTGATATAAGAAATTATCTTTGAAAGGTCATCCCGGGATGACCTTTTTTTCTTGCATTGGTACGGCTTTTGTGATATAATCCGTGAGATTATGTTTAGAGAGGTAAAGATATGGAATTTGTCGAAAAAATAGTCGGTGATGTCAGCGGTGCGATGTATACATACGTGCTGGTTATTCTTCTGGTGGCAGGCGGAATTTATTTTACCGTTCGCACGCGCTTTGCACAGTTCAGATTGCTCGGTGCACAGTTCAAAGCCGTAACGGAAAAGCCGGTTGACGGTAAGGGCGTTTCGTCATTTCAGGCGCTGATGGTTTCAACTGCATCGCGCGTAGGTACGGGAAATATTATCGGTGTTTCTACTGCAATCTGTTGCGGCGGCTTCGGTTCTGTTTTCTGGATGTGGATTATTGCAATTATCGGTGCCGCATCAGCTCTGATTGAAAGCACGCTTGCTCAGATATACAAGAAAAGAGGCGATGACGGCAGCAGCTACGGCGGTCCTGCTTATTACATAGAAACTGCTCTCAAGTGCCGTCCGCTTGCAATTGTCTTTACGGTGTTCCTCATTCTCACCTACGGTGTGGGCTTCAATATGCTCGGTTCGTATAACCTTCAGTCAACCTTCTCGGCTTACGGCTTTTACAACGAAAAGACAACGCCGTGGATTATCGGTCTTATCCTTGCCGTTATTGTTGGTTACTGCCTTATAGGCGGTGGCAAGCGCGTTGTCAAAGTTACAAGCGTTATGGTACCTGTTATGGGTGTTGCTTACATACTTGTTGCCGTTTTGATTGTTATACTGAATATCAAGAATATGCCGTCTGTCATTTCACGAATTTTTACAGAGGCATTCGACCTGAAGGCAATCTTTGGCGGTTTTACCGGTTCCTGCGTTATGTACGGTATCAAGCGCGGCCTTTTCAGTAACGAGGCAGGCGTAGGTTCAGCTCCCAACGCATCAGCTTCCGCTGATGTAAAGCATCCCGTTAAGCAGGGTCTTGTTCAGGTGCTCTCGGTATTTATAGACACAATTCTTGTCTGCTCCGCAACCGCTTTTATGTGCCTTTCTTCCGGCATTGAGCCTACTGAAGCAATCAAAGGTGCGCCCTATGTTCAGCAGTCGCTTTCGGCAACTCTCGGCTCGTTCGGTCCGATATTTATTACAGCCGCGATGATTCTGTTTGCGTTTACAACTCTGCTCGGCAACCTTTATTACGTTGATCGCAGTTGGTTATTTATCTTCAAAAAGATGCCGGGCAAAACTTTTATGAGAATCTATTACGTTATAGCTTCTCTCGTTATCTTTGTCGGTGCAGGTCTTAGTGCAAACCTTCTCTGGGATATTGCCGATATCACAATGGGCATAATGACTCTTATCAATATGCCTGTAATAATAATACTCAGTAAGCATGCAATCCTTGCGCTGAAAGATTATGAGCGCCAGCGCAAGGCAGGCAAAGACCCCGAGTTCAAACGTGAAAGCATAGGTCTTGCTCAGAAAACCGATTATTGGAATTAATCAAAACAAAACAAAACGCTGTTGCAGGGTTAACTTTGCAACAGCGTTTCTTTTATCTTATTCTGGGAAGAGCGTCTATCATTGCGGTCAGGTCTGTGTAGAACTGATGCGTTTTTTGTGCATCTCCATTCATTCCGATTACCGTGCCGTGGTCTCCCGGCAGAGTGGGGAACACGTACCATTTTCCGCGAACTATTTTTGATTCTTCGTTATATTCTTCAGCTTCTTCACCTTTGGGGCTTTTGGCTGAAATGACGTTTACAAGGCCGTCGTTGGGTAACCATTCATTGTCGATTTTAACGGGTGCACTTTCACTTATGTTTGTGTATCTGCCGATAAGGGTTGCGATAGGCATAAGTACAAGCATTGTGGAAGCGGTTGGTATCTGATTGTCCGAAAGCGGTGATTTCTCCGTTGTGCAGTACGAATACGAGAAATAATACACGCTGTCAACCGTGCGTATGGTTTTGTTCAGAGCCGCGGCGCCGTGAGGTGAAAGGTCAAAAAATGCATTGTCTTTACCGCTCATAAAGCTGTCGTTTATAAGTGACATTGCATCGTCGGAATCTGACAGTATTCCGAAATGTTCAAGCTGAAAATCAATTTCGCCGCCCGTGAGAATATCGGTAATACCGCCTGCCGCCTGAAGCATGCCAAGCGCTGAGGGGATAAGGTTTTGTTGGTCAACGACGTAGTAGAGTGTTGAACCGTTGTGAGGTGAGCATAATGTGGTTACGCTGTTTATATATTCTCCTTTGCCGCCTGTGAAAAGCTCCGATACGTTATCGGGGCTTGCCTGCTGTTCTGCTTCATTACCGTATTCAAGCAGACTTGTGAGCAGGCGTACCGTGTTGCCGCCGAAGCTGTGACCTACGAGGTTGATTTTTTGGAGCTGACCGCCTTCGGTTTTTTTGCCCCAGTTTGCATAAAGTGCGTTGTCGTAACTCTTGCCGTAGCGTTCGTGGCCGTGCTCCGCACTGTGTGCGGCGCCGTAGTCAACCGTCGTGCCGGTCAGCTGTGCGTATAATTCGCAAGCTCTGTCCCAAGCACTTGAGAAAGGACCTACCGTTGCTTCGAGTACCTTTATGTTTTTGCTTCGTAAATTATCCGAAATACTGCCTGACGTTGAGCCCCAGTAAGGCGCAACCGAATTGATGGCGGCAGATTCGCCCCAGCCGCCCATTCCGTGAACAAGTACGTAAGGGTATTCAACAGGGTCTTCGGTCAGCCTTGCCCAAAGGCGTCTGTATCCGCCGGTCGGAATCGGTATCAGGGCGGTAACAACCAAGCAGACGGCGAGCACGCAAGCGATGATTTTTCCTGTTTTGCCGCGCGGCTTTTTTGTCTTTTTTTCGGTGGTGACTGCGGCTTCTTCCGCAACCTGGGATGTTGAACAAAATTCTATTTTCTGCGTTTCGGTATTGCTTTGTGCATATTCTTCTGTTTGCACCTCGGGTTCCTTGCTTTCTCCCGTCAGCAGATAATCCGTGCTGACTCCGAAGATTTCACACATAGCAATAACATTATCTATATCCGGCATTACGTTGCCCGATTCCCATTTGGAAATCGATTGCCGCGATACGCCGAGCTTTTCCGCAAGTGATTCTTGGGAAAATCCTGCTTCCTTTCTAAGCTTCAGAATTCTGTCAGAAATAGTCATAGTTCTTCTCCTTTGTAGGATTATGCCCTAATTATATCAGTCAGTGGTATGAATTTCAACCAATTCCGCTTGACAAAACACAAAAATGAGCAATGTAAATTGAAGTTTACATAAAAAGTTGATGTAAAGTGTGCTCGACCATAAACGTTTTAAACACAAAATCCCGCATCACATAAAGTGTTGCGGGATTTGACTTAATTGGGAGCGGATGTACTTTAGTGCGTTCTCGGAAGTGCGTTTATCATTGCGGTCAGGTCGATATAGAATTGATGCGTTTGTGCTGCGTTGCCCGACATACCCACTATCGTGCCGTGGTCGCCTTTCAGAGTCGGGAAAACGTGCCATATACCTCTTTCGATTTTCATTCCCTCGGTGTACTCCACAAATTTTTCGTCGTTAGGGTGGCGCGCCGAAACGACGTTTACCATACCGTCATTGGGCAACCAGCTTTCATCAATCTTAACCGGTGCGCTCTCGCTTGTGTCGGTATATTCACCTATCAGCTTGGCAAAAGGTATCATTGCAAAGAATGTAGAAAGTCGTGGTACCTGATAGTTTGACGATGTGGATTTTTCCGTTGTGCAATATGAGTATGAAAAGTAGTAGACGCTTTCAACCGTTTGAATTGTTTTGTTCAGCTCTGCCGCTCCGTGCGGAGAAAGGTCGTGGGCAGCATTGTCTTTGCCCTTGATGTAGCTGTCGTTGAGGATTTTCATTGCATTTTCATCTTTTGAAAAAATGCCGAAATGTTCAAGCTGAAGGTCAACAACGTTATCTGCAACCAGTCCTGTTACACCGCTTGTCGCCTGAGCCAGACCAAGCAATGTGGGAATAAGGTTTTCCTGGTCAACAACGTAGTAAAGCGTTGAGCCGTTATGCGGTGAGCACAACGTGGTTACGCTGTTTATGTAGTCGCCTTTGCCGCCTGTAAAAAGCTCTGATACGTCATCGGGGCTGGCGAGCTTTTCGGCTTCGCAACCGTATTCGAGCAGGCTCGTCATCAGCCTTATTGTTGTTCCTCCGAAGCTGTGGCCAACGAGGTTGATTTTTTGGAGCTGGCCGCCTTCCGTTTCTTTGCCCCAATCCGGATAAAGGGGAGTGGAGTATTGCTTTCCGTAGCGGTCGTGTCCGTGCTCTGCACTGTGTGCGGCGCCGTAATCAACCGTAGAGCCGATAAGCTGAGCATACAGTTCGCAGGCTCTGTCCCAGGCACTTGAGAAAGGACCGACAGAGGCTTCATAAACCTTTATGCCTTCACCCCGCAGGTGGTCGGGAATGTTGCCCGTCATCATACCCCAATAGCTTGCAACGGAATTGATACCGACCGCACCGCCCCATCCCGCAAGTCCGTGAACAAGCACGTAGGGATATTGAACGGGGTCTTCGTTGAACTTAGCCCAGAGGCGTTTGTACCCGCCCGTCGGTAACGGTATGAGAGCAACGATTACTATGCAAGCGGTAAGAACAATGGCAAGCGCCTGTATTTTTGCTTCGCGCGTCGGCTCTTCCACAACCCGCTTGCGGCGGGGAGGACGCTGACGAGCAGACGGTTGTACTTTCTTTTGAGGCTGAGCTTTCTTTTTAGGTTGTGGTTTCTTTTGAGGCTTGGGTTGCGGTGCAACGTCAGCTTTTTTCTTGTCAATATCGTCGTACAAAAGCGGCTCAACGTCAATTTTTACTTTGAATTCATCAGCTTCGAATATATCTTCAAATTTGAGGTCGTCGAGGGAAGTTATCTGCTCTTCAGTTGCTTTGCCGCTGAGAATATATTCTGCGCTTGTGCCGAATATTTCCGCCATGGCTTTTATGCCGGCGGCGTCAGGGTCGGTGGTGCCGTCTTCCCAGTCGGATACGCATTTCAGCTCTATGCCGAGTTTGTCTGCAAAATCTTCCTGCGAAAGCTCAGCTTCTTTTCTGATTTTTGTAATTCTTTCAGCTATGCTCACTTGAACTTCCCCCTTCCTTTCAGATTATATTTCATTATAACAGCCATCAGACTTTTTTTCAACTGATTTGACGTTTTGATTTAAAACATACGATTGTATTATGTAAAAAGCTATTGGAAATACAGCGCAACAGCTTTTGTGTTGTTCGAAAATATCATCTGATAAACATAAAAGTTTATAACATAAGTTTTGGTGTCAACTAATGCAGTTGCCATAACTATATTACCGTGCAGGCTTATGCCTCGTAAATAAAACAAAACAGCACACTCTTGTTGCAGAGTGCGCTGTCGGATTGGCATAAATTATCTTTCGTTGATATACTTTGTAAGCTCAACGGGATCAACGATAACGCCGTCCTTGTAAACACGCATGTTACCGGAAGCGATTTCGTCGATGAGGATAACCTCGTCGTTGTTGTAGCCGAACTCAAACTTGATATCCCAGAGATCAAGACCGATTGACTTGAGATCGTCAGCAACAATCTTTGTGATTTTGAGTGTCTGCTCCTTCATGCTTTCGAACATAGCGGGAGTCATAACGCCGAGAGCTGCGAGACCTTCGCCTGTAACAAGCGGATCACCCTTTGCATCGTTCTTGAATGTGCACTCAACGTAGCCGCCCTCGAGAACAGTGCCGTCTTCGATATACTCGCCGTATCTGCGGATGAAGCTGCCTGTTGCAACAAGGCGGCAGATAACCTCAAGACCGTGACCGAAAACAGTAGCGGGAAGAACTTCCATTGTAGCATCATCGATGTTTGCGCTGACATAGTGTGTTTTTATGCCGGCAGCCTTGAGAAGCTCGAAGTAATGGATAGATGACTTGAGGTTTGCCTTGCCGATACCCTCGATTGTAAGACCTACTGTGTTCTCGCCGGGATCGAAAACGCCGTCTTTGCCTGTGCAGTCATCCTTGAACTTGAGCATTACGTTGCCGTTGTCAAGAGCGTAAACGTCTTTTGTTTTGCCTTCGTAAAGTTTTTTCATTCTAAATACACTCCCTGTATCAAAAATAACATAATTACTTTTTCACAAATTTTGCTCTATGTATACAGTTTTTTGAAAAAAATATCTTCCCAAACTGCAAAAAAATTCGGTTTTCTTTTTGCTTCGTTTTGTGAAAAAAGCTGTGTAAGGCATAATAAATATTGTAATCATAATAAATCTGTGCTATATTTTAGATATAAGATAATGGGAAAGGTGCAGTTTTAAAATGGCTTTTATCAGCGTGTTTGACGTTATCGGCCCGAATATGGTAGGCCCTTCAAGCTCACACACAGCAGGTGCGGCATCAATCGCACTGCTTACAAAAAAGATGATTGGCGAGGAGGTAAGGCGTATTAAGTTTACGCTTTACGGCTCGTTTGCAAAAACATATAAAGGTCACGGCACGGACAGAGCGCTTGTCGGCGGCATTTTAGGCTTTGAAACGGATGATGAGCGTATAC
>JAZRRT010000120.1:0-1816 GCA_045650985.1 Acutalibacteraceae bacterium
ATGCCTATAATAAAATCAATTTATTTTAACAAAGAATTATAATACTTGTCAAGAATTTTAGAGCATTTTAACAGTTTGTTTATAGGTCGAATTAAGTGTTTCAGCACATTGACGAAAATCAGCTTCAATTTATGTTCAATGTGCAATACCGGGTTGTCCGAAACACTGTTTTTTTGCCGCAACAATTCCGCCAATCATTCCGATATTCCGCACGCACAAAGATGTAAAGTTTCACAATTGACAAAATGCTCTGCTTTTTTGTATAATAAAATTTAGTGTGCAGATAAAAACCGTATCTATAAAAAGGAGTTGCCGAAATGAAAAAAATAGCAAGCTTCACAATTGACCATACAATTCTCCCTTGCGGTATGTATACCTCGCGCGTTGACGGCGACATAGTAACATACGATATCCGTTGCCGCAAGCCTAACGTTGAGGAGGTTATGGACAACGCTTCAATCCACACAATAGAGCATCTTTTTGCCACGTTTGTGCGCAATTCGGCACTCAGCGACGGTGTCATTTATTTCGGACCCATGGGTTGCCGCACAGGCTTCTATTTCCTCGTTCGCGGCACGGACGTATCCCCCGCACAGGCAATTGAGCTTACCAAGCAGGCTTTTGATTTCATAGCCGCATACGACGACGAGATTCCCGGCGTAAGTGCAAAAGAATGCGGCAATTACCGCGACCACGACCTCGAGGGTGCAAAAACAGAGGCGGCAAAAATGGTCGAAATTATGAAAAACGTAAGTGTTGAAACACTTGTTTACCCCGAATAATAATTGTTATATTTCTAATTTGTAATTATAATCCGCAAATTGAGTGCTATAATAGTTACAAAGTTGTAACTATTTTGACTTAAATTGTTACAACTTTGTTATTTTTCAAGCTCGATTACAGGAGGTGAAACCGTTGGCAGAATATAACAAGAAATCTCTTCAGAACGATGAAGCACAGCAGGAAGAGTATATCTCCGTTTCCGATATAGAATCCGCAAAGGCTGACAGCGGTTCCGCCGTCAGCGAGCAAGGTATCTTCGGATTTCTTGCAGATTCGCCCATCTTTAAGATAGACAGCGTACAGCCCGTATATCAAGAGAAGCCTCGGAAGGCAAAGGCTGAAAAAATTGCCGAACCCGAAAAAGAGCAGCCGGCAGAACCTGCCGCGCACATCGAGGTGTCTGAGCGTGACTCGAGCACGCTTTACGACGTCATTTATATGTTTGGTCTGCGTATCATCCGTTGCGCACGCTTTATCTTCAGCAGGTTCAAGTCGATTTTCCGCCGTCCCGCTCACGCAATCTCTGTTTTTGCGGGTATTTTCCTTGTGCTTTTCGACAAGGTGCTTCTCCGCTCACTCAAAAACTCGCTGGAGGAATTCCGCAAGCTCAAATCAGAATTCAGAAAAGCAAACCGCGACGTAAAAGGTCCGCTCAAAGGCTCTTTCTTCAGCAAACTTGCGCATCTCCCTTCCTATCTCAAGTCTTCTTACAAACGCCACCCCGTCTTCTACAAAAGTGTACTTAACACGGCAATACCCGCCGTTGCGCTGTTCGTGCTCATAATCACGGTCAGCTCATGGACATCTTCAACGTATGCGCTTGAAGTACTTGTCGACAACAACGGCAAACAGCTTTCTCTGGGTTACATCAGTGATGAATCCGTATTTATCGAAGCAAGGTCAATACTTAAAGACCGTATAGATTCAGGTACGAGCAACGAATCACTCATAGCAAACCCGACGTACAAAATCACACGAGTCAAGCTCAACCAGCTCAGCGATGCCGACGCAATCAGCGACAAACTGATTGAAA
>JAZRRT010000121.1:0-14995 GCA_045650985.1 Acutalibacteraceae bacterium
ATTAATTTTTTCATATTTTTTCTCCTTTTCTTATTCGTGTTGCGGTAGGGCATACATTTTTTCTCCGCGAATCCGACCAGCGCCATAAGCGCAAGAGAGATTGCCGAGATAAGAAAAATTACGGCAAACATCTTATCAAAAGCAAAGGCTTTTTTTACCCGTGTCATATAAACACCGAGTCCGCCGAAGCCTCCCAACCATTCGCTTATAACTGCTCCGACTACGCTGTATGCCGCAGCTATTCTTAAACCTGAAAACAGTTGCGGCAATGCCGACGGAAACTTAATATAACGGAATATCTGCGTGCGGCTTGCGCCCATTGAGCGGAGTAATCCTATTGCATCTTTGTCCGTGCTTCTGAATCCGTCAAGCAGTCCGACGGTAACAGGGAAAAACGTTGATATAACTATCAGCACAATCTTTGGCGTCATTTCGTATCCGAACCAAAGTACAAGCAGCGGTGCGATTGCAACGGAAGGAATTGTTTGCGTTATGACGAGCAACGGATAAAATGCCTTATAGAGCGGTTTGAACGTATCCATTAAAACTGCAACGCAGAATCCTACGCTTACGCCGAGAAGCAAACCTATAAATGCTTCTTGCAAAGTTATAACGGAATTTTTAAGCAGC
The DNA here is from genome assembly GCA_045650985.1 of Acutalibacteraceae bacterium. GTDB lineage: Bacteria > Bacillota > Clostridia > Oscillospirales > Acutalibacteraceae > UBA8612. Next base: position 631 of record JAZRRT010000121.1, read on the forward strand.
AAAGGAAATTCGCTCACAAAAGCACGTATTATTGCTGTCGGTGACGGCAGCATATAAGAGGGGATAAGCTCCGTTGAACAAACAAGTTGCCATATAATCAGCAATGCCGCAACGGCGGTGATTGACGGTAAGTTACGCTTGAGCATGTTTTTTTATCTTTTTGTCTATGGTCAGTATTTCGCCTTCGGGTTTATATACAACCTTGATATAGGCCGAAACTTTTTCTGCGCCTGCCCTTATTGCAATGTGCTGACATTCTTTTGCAATTTCCATAAGCTCGTCGTAGTCATCACCCTCAATTGTTGTTTCAAATGGGCCGACGTGGCAGTGTAAACCGCTGGCTTTGATAAATGCGATAACCTCATCTACGATACGGATGAGTTCTTCTTGGTCTTTCGCGGCGGGAAGAACCTGGATTGCGATACTTGCTTTCATGTTTTTTCCTCCAAAATTAAAATTGCCCTCGCCGGAAACGGGCGAAGGCAACTTGAGGTGCGGCTGTTTATCGCGAATTCATAGCACGCTTTCTCTATGCTTCCTACGCCGGCATTATCCGGATCAGGTTTGCGGGTCGCAGGTTTACCTGCCTCTCAGCCGTTTTAAAACGGCTCCCCGGAAAATGAAAATGTGAAATAAAAAATCAGGAGACCTCCTTATGGATGCCTCCTGTAAAAAAGCCTTGACTATGACTTCCTACGGCGGCATTATCCGCATCAGGTTATAGGGTCGAAGTTGATTACTTCCTCTCAGCCTGCAAACACAAGCTCCCCTGTATTTATTTCGTTGGATATTATATACCCGTTTTTGTAAAATTGCAATACGCTTCTGAAAATTTTTGTTTTTTATTCACCAAAGCAGTATTTTACAAATTCTGCCGCAGTTGTTTCAGAATCATACTTTTGCTGTTTGAAAATTTCGCTCATATCGTGCCTGCTATATCCGTCGGCATATTTTGTTGCTGTTTGTGCCCAGTGTTTTGCATCTGTGAGCGGAAGATATTCAACAAGCCCGGTTATGTCTGCATCGGGTGTTATTCTGTCGGATATGACGCAGTGAAGTGACAGCGCCTGCGCCTCGATTACCGTATTTGGCATACCCTCATAGAATGACGGGAAAACAAATACGTCAGCCGCACAAAGCACCTCGGGCACGTCACCGCGCAGACCGAGGAATCTTATTTTGCCGTCAATATTTTTGTCTTTTGCTTTTTGTCTGATTTCTTCTTCAAGCTCACCGATTCCCGTAAGCATAAGCACACTGTCAGGTTTTATTTTCAGTATTTCTTCAAATATATCAAGCAAAAACGTGTGGTTTTTGGCTTTTGAAAATCTTCCTACGTGAGCAATCACAAATTCATCGGTGAATCCGAATTCGTTTCGCATAGCCGCTCTTGTTTCATCACTGTAACGGTATACAGCGGTGTCTATGCCGTTATGAAGCAGAAACGCCCTGCCTTTTTTTATGCATCCTTTGCCGAAACAGTATTCGGCAGCTTCCTTTGAAGGCGCAAACTTTACCGTCGGCACCGTTTTGGCAAGCTGACCGATTGTGCTGTGAAGAATTTTCTGCTTTGTGCCGCCGTCAACGCTTGTGTTGCTCGAGCGGTATATCAGCCTTTTTGCGCCGCCTTTTTTTGCCGCAATAAGCTCAAGTACGGTGCCCGGCTTGACTGAGGAACACAGCACGTTTTCGTATCCGTTGTCACGTACTATTTCTTCGAGTGCTTTCAACGATTTTTTGAAATCCTGCGATTTTGGCGGAATACGGTATATCCTGCCGCCGAGAGATTCTATTTCATCGTCGTAATATCCTCTTTCGGCAACGTTGACGCAAAAATCCATCTGATATTTTTCTCTGTCGAGCTTGCGGTACTGCTTCATCAGAAATGTTTCGGCGCCGCCTGTGTTCATACTGCTCATACAGCAAAGAAGTCTTTTGACGCTCATACGGTTTGCTCCTCGCTTTCTTTACGTATTCCGAGCTCACTAAGCAGGGGCAAAGAAGCTTCATCGGGTTCGAAATGAGCTGTTCGCTCAAGACAACTTGTTTTCATACTGTTTAAGCTGTCAGGGTTATTGTGAATTTCGAGCAGTATTTTTCCAAGTGTTTCCGGCTTTGAAGCATCGTATACAATTCCGTCAACAAGGTGGCGGATTATGCTTGCGTTATAATGCCAGTCTGTTGCTATTACGGGCACGCCTGCAGCAAAAGCATCAACTATTGTGCCTGCAAAGCCTTCGCCCTCGCAAAATGTCGGAAAAAGCAGAGCAAAACAGCTTTTGAGTTCTTTTGTGCTGTCATTTGTGTTGATGAAGCCTTTGTATGAAATATACGGCTCGAAGGTTTTGACAATTTCATCGAATCTGCTCTGGTAGACGGGTTCAACCATACCGTAAATATCAAGCGTATAAACGGTTCTGCCGAGTTTGTTGTTGACAAATCTTACAGCTTCAATTGCCTCTTCAATTCCTTTTTCGCGGAATATACGTGAAAAAGTGCAGAGCCTGTACGGTTCCGATGTGCTGTAAACAAGCTCTTCGGGTTGGAGAGCGTTTGTTTCGCGGAAGTTAGGCATATAAATAACGTTTTCAAGTCCGAGAGCAACGAGTTTATCTCGCATTTGCTCAAGCTCAACGTATACACAGTCAAGCTTTCGGATGGGGGGGATAAGTTTCGGATTGCTTTCAAGTCTGTCGGGTAACCAGCCGCCGACAACAACATAATGAAGCTTTCTGCCAAAGCTTTTGTTCAGTATTTCGAATACCTTCGGGAAGACTTTGAAACCTCGTCTTGCAGGCATCATAATAACGTTTTCGCATTGAGAGAGAAGCTTGCGGCAATCCATAATCAGCTTCAACGGATTTTTTTGCCATCCGCAGGAGTCGAGCACGGCAATATTTTCTTCACCTGTAACCTTGGCTATGGCGCTGTATACGGCCTTTGTTTTGTCGGTTTGTCCGCTTACAAAATCTTTTCCGAAGCCAAAATAACCGCATATACCAACTTTATACATTGTTTCATCTCGTCCTTAAACATTTGTAGGGAAACACACACCGAAATTATATATTACGCGATAAAAAAAGTCAAACGGAAGAAAAAAACACTTTACAAATAATAAATGTTGTGATATTATTCTGTCGAACAAATGTTCTGAAAGGAGCGGGCAAAGTGACGGAACGGACAATACTTCACTGTGATCTGAATAATTTTTTTGCTTCGGTAGAATGTCTTGGCAGGGATGACCTGAAAGACAAGCCTGTTGCCGTTGCAGGTAGTGTCGAACAGCGTCACGGCATCATTCTTGCGAAAAATGAGCTTGCCAAAAACTTCGGTATTAAAACGGCAGAGGCTGTATGGCAGGCGCGTCAGAAGTGTCCGACGCTCGTTCTTTTGCCGCCTCACTATGAGCGATACAACTTCTGCTCTCAGCAGGTAAGAGCCATATATGACAGATATACGGATGTTATAGAGCCTTTCGGCATTGACGAGTGCTGGCTTGACGTTACGGGCAGTACAATGCTTTTCGGCGGTGGTGAAAAAATTGCGGAGGAAATACGTCAGACGGTAAAAAAAGAAACCGGACTTACCGTATCCGTCGGTGTCAGCTTCAATAAAATTTTTGCAAAGCTCGGCAGTGATTACAAGAAGCCCGATGCGGTAACTGTTATTGATAAGGAGAATTTCAGAGAGATTGTCTGGCCGCTTGAAGCAAGTGAGATGCTTGGCGTCGGCAGGGCAACTAAGCAGGCACTGCGAAGAATCGGAATAATAACAATAGGTGATATTGCTCGCACTTCTCCCGATTTGCTTCGTATGGTGTTGGGTAAAGGCGGCGAAACGCTGTGGCGGTTTGCAAGCGGGTTTGATAACGCTCCCGTCGTAAGTGCCGCGTTTGCACCTCCCCCAAAAAGCATAGGCAGAAGTACCACACCTGAAAAAGATATGTGTACGTGGAATGATATATTGCTTGTTCTGATGAAACTGAGTGACCGCGTTTCACACTCACTGCGCGAAAACCATGCACTTGCAGGGGTTATACAGGTGCATATACGCGACGGCGAGCTTAATGTCCGAGAACATCAGCGCAAGCTTTCTCAGCCGATTCGTATTACCGAAATGCTGTTTAAGACGGGGGCTGAGCTTATCGGTGAGATATGGGACGGTAAAACTCCGCTTCGTTCAATAGGTATTCGTGCGTGTGAGCTGGCAGGGGATGATGAGTGTATCCAGCTCTCGTTCGGCTGCGATTGGAATTACCTTGAAAAAATGGAAAAGCTCGAAAAGAATATTGACGGTATACGTGAGCGCTTCGGCAAAAATTCGGTGGTACGCTGCCGTCAGCTTGAGGGTGAGCCGTTGAGCATTTATTCATCTTTCGGCAAGATAGTGACGTGAAAATAAAAACGCCGTGAATATCCACGGCGTCTTCATTTTTATTCAATTTCTTTTAAAAATCTTTCCAGTGCATCCTGCCAATTCGGCAAGGGAGAAAATCCGCAATCGATGAGCTTTTGTTTGGAAAGCCTGCTGTTCATCGGGCGCTTGGCTTTTGCGGGATATTCTGCAGATGATATGGGTACAACTCTGGCATTGAGCCCCGATTGCTTCATAATCTCATACGCAAAATCCGCCCAGGAGCAAAAGCCTTCGTTGGTTGCGTGATATGTGCCGTATTTGTCGGTCTGAATCATATCGCAGATAAGTTTTGCAAGGTCTTTGGTGTAGGTTGGAGAACCGAACTGGTCGCATACGACGTTGAGCGATTCGCGTTCTTTGCCGAGGCGGAGCATCGTTTTTACAAAGTTGTTGCCGTTTGCTCCGAACACCCAGGCTGTGCGCACGATAAAATGTTTGGAACAAAAGTGACGTACTTTATTTTCTCCTTCGAGCTTTGTGATGCCGTATACGGTTTGCGGACCCGTTGCATCTTCAACCTCGTACGGCTCGCTTTTTTCTCCGTCAAATACGTAGTCCGTGCTGATATATACAAATTTTGCCTGCATTTCGGCTGCTGCCCTGCAAAGATTTTTTGTACCGTCAATGTTTACTTTGTAACATACCGCACTGTCCTCTTCCGCTTTATCAACGGCGGTGTAGGCGGCACAATGGACGATAACGTCGGGCCTGCAAGCACCGACAAAACCGTTTACCGAGTCTGCGTTTGTCAGGTCAAAATCCGCTTTGTCTGCGGCAATGCAGCTGATGCCTCTTGAAGCAAGCTCAGCCGCAACGTCGTGACCGAGCTGACCTGCAAAGCCTGTAACCAAAACTTTCATATCGTTTTTCCCTTTCAATGTAAACATGGCAGGGGAGTGACCCCTGCCGTGTGTTTTCAGTATGTGAATTTTACGTCGCTTTCAGCAAAGAGAGGTGCATTGCTGTCTTTTGCCGAAAGCTGAGGTGTGTCAATGCCCCAGGCAACACCGAAAGCGGCATCGTCGAATCTGATGCTGCGGTCAGCGCTCGGTTCGTAGTAGTTGTCAGTTTTATACATAACCTCTACGTCATCAGTAAGCGTTACAAAACCGTGAAGGAAGCCTCGCGGAATAAAAAGCTGATGCTTGTTTTCGTCGGTAAGTTCAATACTTACCCATTGCATATATGTAGGTGAGCCTTCTCTTACGTCGACTGCAACGTCGAGAATGGCGCCTTTTGTGCAGGTGATAAGCTTCGCCTGCGCATAGGGCTCGAGCTGACAATGAAGTCCTCTGATTATGCCCTTTTGTGAGGAGTATGAGCGGTTGTCCTGAACAAAGTCTGCAGTTATACCCAACTCTTCATATTTGCGCTTTGAATAGCTTTCATAAAACCAACCGCGGCTGTCTCCGTGTATAAGAGGCTTGACAAGAATTACTCCGTCAAGCTTTGTATGCACTGCCGTGAGCGCATTACTCTGTGTCATAAATATTATCTCCTCTGCCCCAGATAGGTCTTTCATTTGGCTTGTTTGCTCTTGAGTAGAGTATTTTGCCTTCAGCAACTCGGAGCAGATGCTGGCCGTAAGGTGATTTGCCGTATTTTTCGACTGATTCGAGAAGTTGCTTCTTTGAAATCCAACGCATATTGTATGCGATTTCTTCAAGTGCCGAAATCTGGATTCCCTGAAGCTTTTCAATGCTTCGTATGAAGTTTGATGCTTCAATCAATGAGTCAACCGTGCCTGTATCAAGCCAGGCAAAGCCTCTGCCCATAAGTTTGACGTCAAGCTCACCATTTTCAAGGTAGATGCGGTTGATGTCGGTGATTTCAAGCTCGCCTCTCTTGGAGGGCTTGAGAGATTTTGCATATTCGACAACACGGTTGTCATAGAAGTAGAGACCCGTTACCGCATAGTTTGATTTGGGTACTTCGGGTTTTTCTTCAATTGAAATCGCCTTACCTTTCTCATCAAACTCAACAACGCCGAAAGCGTTGGGGTTTTCGACATAGTAGCCGAAAATGGTTGCGCGCTTATTGTTGGCGGCAGCACCGCGCAACAGCGAGCCGAGACCGTTGCCGTAGAAAATGTTGTCACCGAGTACCATTGCAACATCATCATCGCCGATGAAATCCTCTGCGATGATGAAAGCCTGTGCAAGACCTTCGGGTTTTTCCTGTACGGCATAGGAGAGGTGAAGTCCGAATTTTGAACCGTCACCCATAAGTGCTTCGAATTTGGGTGTGTCTGTCGGTGTTGATATAATAAGTATCTCACGGATACCTGCAAGCATAAGCGTGGAAAGCGGATAATATATCATCGGCTTATCGTAAACAGGAAGAAGCTGTTTACTGGTTACCATCGTAAGCGGATAAAGTCTTGTGCCTGAACCGCCTGCAAGGACAATGCCTTTCAAATCTTTCACGTTCCTTTCGGGTTGGTTGGACAAATCATTAAGATTTATACTAATATACTACTTTATCTTGTTTTAGTCAATCCTTATGTCAATTCTTTAAGATTTTGTTCACGATTTGTGCAAAATGTCAATTCCACTAAAATAAAGAGCGCAATTGCAGCAATTGACGGATTATATGGTGTATGATATAATCGCTTTGTTACTTGTTGAAGGAGGCGTTACGGCTGTGAAAATGTGTGAGGATTGCCTCAACTACGAATATAACGAAGATACAGGTGAATGCGAATGTATTGTCGATATGGATATGGACGATACGGAGAGATATATCGGCGGTGCAATGAAAAGCTGCCCCTATTTTATGATTAACGATGAGTACGCAATAGTCAGAAAGCAAAACTAAAAATATGCAGTTATGGCTGTCTGTAATTTTATGCCTCAGTCTGTAATCACCCGGGCTGATGCAATTTGCGCTGACTCCGCCTTCGGACGGAGAGGTCTTTAAAAACATTATGGGGGCTTACCGCAACGGTCAGCCGCATCCTGATTATAAAGGAGAAGGTATTATGGAAACAAAAGAAGTAACCGTATTTAAAAACACTATTTACAGGGGTAAAATCCTCAATCTTCGCGTTGATATTGCAGGTCTTCCGAACGGTACGGAGGCACCGAGAGAATTTATTGAGCACAGCGGCGGTGTTACCGTTGCCGCGCTGACGGATGATGCTCAGCTCATTTTTGTCAGACAGTTTCGATACCCCTATATGGAGGAGGTGCTTGAGCTTCCTGCAGGCAAGCTCGAAAAGGGCGAGAATCCTCTTTCGGCAGGCAAGAGAGAACTCAGGGAGGAAGGCGGCGTTACGGCTTCGCAGTATATCAACCTCGGCGAATTTTATCCTTCTCCCGGTTATACAAATGAAGTTATATATCTTTACGGTGCGCGTGACCTCACTCAGGTCGAGCAGGACCTTGATGAAGATGAATTTCTCAACGTTGAATACATTCCGCTGAATAAAGCAGTTGATATGGTGCTCAACAATGAGATAAAAGACGGCAAAACTCAGGCAGCGGTGCTCAAGCTCGCCGCACTCATCGAACGAAACGCAAGATGAAAAAGAGGTGCTGACCGTAAAAAATCAGCACCTCTTTTGTAATTTGACTTAATAGTTGATAACTCTAAGCTCGAAATATGCCTGCGGATGAGCGCATACGGGGCAGAGCTCGGGAGCAGATTCACTGTCTACGATGTGACCGCAGTTGCGGCAAATCCATACGGTCTTGGTGTTCTTTTTGAAAACTTCGTCCTTCTCGACATTTGCAAGGAGCTTGAGGTATCTTTCTTCGTGCTCTTTTTCGATTGCGGCTACACCCTCGAAAAGTGCGGCAATATCGTCAAAGCCCTCTTCTTTGGCTTCTCTTGCCATACGTGCGTACATATCTGTCCATTCCTCGTTTTCGCCTGCAGCGGCAGCCTTGAGGTTTTCTTCCGTTGTGCCGATACCGTTGAGGAGCTTGAACCAGATTTTTGCGTGCTCCTTTTCGTTGTTTGCTGTTTCTTCAAACAGAGCGGCAATCTGCTGGTAGCCTTCTTTCTTTGCTTTTGATGCGAAATATGTATACTTGTTTCTTGCCTGACTTTCGCCTGCGAAGGCTTCCATCAGATTTTTTTCTGTTTTTGTTCCTTTAAGGTTTGCCATTTTTAAATTCCTCCTGTATAATGGGATGATATAATGATACTATTATTTTTCAATCTTGTAAATAAGAAAGTGAAAAATTAGGTTATACTAAATATAGTTTTTTTGTGAGGTAGTTACAAATGAAAGTAGCAGACGGAATTTTTAATGTAGGTGTAAATGACAGAGATATTGATCTCTTTGAAGGTTTGTATGTTGTGCCCAACGGGATAGCGTACAACTCATACGTTGTTATTGACGATAAAATTACCGTGTTTGATACCATCGATGCGCGCTTTAGCGATGAGTGGCTTGCGAACATAGATAAGGTGCTCGGCGGTACAAACCCCGATTATCTTGTTGTTGAGCATATGGAGCCTGATCATTCTGCAAGCATCGCAAAATTTATTGATAAATATCCCGGTGCCAAGGTTGTTGCAAACGCCAGGATATTCACTATGATCGGTCAGTTTTTCGGCGATAATATCAATTTTGAAAAGGTCGAAATCAAAGACGGAGACGAGCTTTGCACGGGCAGGCACAATTTCAAGTTTGTTTTTGCGCCGATGGTGCACTGGCCCGAGGTAATGGTTGCTTACGACACAACCGATAAAATCCTTTTCTCAGCCGATGCGTTCGGCAAATTCGGTGCACTCGACTGTGATGAGCCGTGGGATGACGAGGCAAGAAGATATTATATCGGCATTGTCGGCAAGTACGGCGCACAGGTGCAGACTCTGCTTAAAAAAGCCGCCGCGCTTGAAATTGATATGATTTGTCCGCTTCACGGTCCCGTTCTTACCGAAAATCTCGGTCACTTTATCGGACTTTACGATAAGTGGTCGTCCTATACACCTGAGACCGACGGTGTTGTTATCGCGTATACGAGTATCTACGGCAACACAAAAAAGGCGGCTGAACTGCTTTATGATAAGCTCAACGAAAAAGGTTGCGGCTACGTGCGTATTTTTGACCTCGCAAGAGTTGATAAATATACTGTACTTGCCGAGGCGTTCCGCTGTTCAAAGCTTGTGCTCGCTTCGCCGACGTATAACTCTGAACTGTTTCCGCACACAAGAGCATTTATTGATATGCTCTGCGAACGCGGCTACAAAAACAGAACGGTCGGCATAATTGAGAACGGCAGCTGGGCACCCGTTGCCGCCAACCTTGTACGCAAGAGAATGGCGGATCTCAAAAACATTACCTTTACGGAAAATGTCGTTACCGTCAAATCGGCTCTTGATAAGAATTCTGTTGCCGCTGTCGACGCTCTTGCAGATGAACTTATAAAGTAATATGCGCTGCTGAAATAAAAAGACCTCGGCTTAGCCGAGGTCTTTGCTTATCTGTAAGGTGTGCGTACGTTTATCATTCTGAAATCAACAGGCGTACGGTCGCAGTTGACACGGTATACGCTGAACACAACACCCATTGCGATGTAAATGCAAAGGTTTGATGAGCCGCCTGCGCTCATAAACGGAAGCGTGATGCCGATACATGGCAGAAGCATAAGGCACATACCGATGTTGACGATTACCTGTGAAGCAATCATTGCCGCAACGCCTATGCACATCATTTTTCCGGGATTGTCGTTTGACATCTGCGCAACTTTTATTGTTCTGAATACAATCAGCAGGAAAAGCACGATTACGGCAAGGCAGCCGATAAAACCGAGCTCTTCGCCGAAAACACTGAGAATCATATCGTTTTCAGCTTCGGGAACAACACCGTTTTGTGTGTATGCGCCTTTGAAAAGTCCCTGACCGATGAAGCCGCCCGAGCCGATTGCGTTTTTGCCCTGAAGCTGCTGGTAGATAATATCCGAATATGATTCGGGATAGATGAGTGCGAGGAATCTGTCTCGCTGAATATTGTTGAAAACCTTAACCCAGACAAGCGGAAATACCGCAACAACGGTAAGCAGAGCAATCGCAAAATATCTGAGTTTAATGCCTGCCATAAACATCATGATTGCAAAAATCATCAGGAATACAAGCGCAGAGCCCATATCACCTGTGATAACGACAAGGAGTGTAGGCACGGCACCGTGCACACAAAGTAAAAGGATGTTGAGTATCTTGTCTAGTCTGTCACTTGCCAGCTCGAGATGTACGGCAAAAGTTATGATGAATGCGATTTTTAACAGCTCTGAAGGCTGAAAATAGATGCTGAAACTGCCGAGCCTGAAGGGAAGCCAGGTTATAACGTCGCTTCTTTCGCTCGGACCTGTGCCCCATATAAACAGCGCCAGCATCAGCGCCACCGAAACACCGGCGACAACCGGCCACAGTTTCAGTATTACTTCGTAGTCGATTGCCGAGATTACAAGACATAGGGCAAGGGCGAGCACGACGGCGGCAATCATAACGATTGCATCACGCGATATAAATTCGCCGGATTCGAGGCTGAATCTTGTTGCGCTGAATACCGCTATTATTCCCGCGACAGAAGCTGCGACACAAAGTGCCAGCAGATAAAGGTCGGTTTCTTTTAAAAATTTTCCTGCGTTTCTCATTTGTTCACCTCGCGGAGAAAGGTTTTACCGACTGTATTATAGCTCAGCACGAAAAAAATTACAAGTAATACTTTATATATTTGACACGTTGTGTTATAATCAATCGGATAAAGGGTGAGAAGTATGAAGAAAACCATAAGTGTAAACAGTCCCGAGGCAACACACAGGCTCGGTATTTCTCTCGGCGCAAAACTGCGTCGGGGTGATGTTGTTGCGTATTTCGGCGGTCTGGGTATGGGCAAAACAGCTTTTACAAGAGGCATTGCAGAGGGTATGGGGCTTGATTGCCACGTCAGCAGCCCCACGTTTGCTATCGTTAATGTTTACGACGGCTCGCCCAAACTCTGCCATTTCGATATGTACCGTATTGACGGATGGGACGATTTGTGCACAACGGGCTATTTCGAATATCTTGAGGACGATGCCGTGCTTGCTGTTGAGTGGAGCGAGAATATCGAAAACGTCCTGCCCGAAACCACACTTTTCGTAATGATTGAAAAAGGCGAAAACGAAACGGACAGAATATTTACTTTTGAGGGGGATGAGCGGTTTGAAAATATTGGCGATTGAAAGCTCGGCGGTCAGCGCAAGTGCGGCTGTGTCCGATAACGGCAGAATTGTCAGCGAAAACTTCATCAACGCGGGGTTGACTCATTCTCAGACCCTTATGCCTATGATAAAAAACTGTTTGGATACGGCAAACGTTTCTCTTGACGATATTGACCTTGTTGCCGTTGCTCAGGGTCCCGGCTCGTTTACAGGCATCCGTATCGGTATTGCCGCTGCAAAGGGTATTGCATTCGGCGGCAAGGAATGTTGCGGTGTTTCAACACTTGAAGCTATGGCTTATCTGCTCAGCGGCATCGACTGTGTTGCTCTTTGCGTTATGGATGCACGTTGCTCGCAGGTGTATATGGCAATGTTTGATTGCGGTGAAAAGGTTGAAAGACTGTGCGAAGATAAGGCGGTTATGGTTGCTGATTTGCCCGAAATGATAAAAAATTTCAAAAAAGATATAATTTTACTTGGAGATGGCGCCGAACTGTGCTATAATTATCTGAATGGTATCTGCGACAATGTGCGTCTTGCTCCTGCTTCGTGCAGGTATCAGCGTGCATCGGGCGTTGCCCTTGCAGCAGAGTTTGCAGGTATACAGCATGTTGCGGCGGATAAGCTGACTCCCGTTTACCTGCGTGTGCCGCAGGCGGAGCGTGAACTGAAAAAGAAAAGGAGTGCTGAATAATGATAGCATTGGGAGCTGACCACGGCGGCTACGAACTCAAAGAGGCAATAAAAAAGCACCTCGACGAAAAAGGTGTTGAGTACCGCGATTTCGGTACGTTTACAGGTGAAGCGATTGATTATCCCATCATCGCCGAGAAGGTTGCACTTGCAATCACAGGCGGCGAGTGTGAGAGAGGAATTCTCTGTTGCGGTACGGGCGTAGGTATATCCATCGCCGCAAACAAGGTGAAGGGTATCCGTTGCGCTTGCTGTTCGGATTGCTTCAGCGCACACTTCACAAGACTTCATAATGATGCGAACATTCTTGCAATGGGCGGCAGAGTTATCGGTGCAGGCCTTGCTTGCATGATGGTTGACACTTTCCTCGATACAGAGTTTGAGGGCGGCAGACACGCACGCAGAGTCGACCTTATCACAGAAATTGAAAACAAAAACTGATTTATAATTCAAGAAGAAAGGATGTGTACGGACAATGAAGGTTGTTCTCAAACAGGATGTTAAAGGTCTCGGCAAAAAGGGCGAGCTTGTAAGCGTATCCGACGGTTACGCAAGAAATTTCCTTTTCCCCAGAAACCTTGCTTCCGAAGCTAATGCACAGGCAATGTCCGAACTTAAAAATAAAGAGCAGGCGGAGAAATACCGCATTGAAACAGAAACCGCAGCTGCAAAGGCTGATGCTGCAAAAATGGAAGGCAAAACAATAAAACTTACCGCAAAGGCAGGTCAGAACGGCAAGCTTTTCGGTTCTGTTACAGCTAAGGAAATCGCATCACAGCTCGAAAAAGAGCTTGGTGTAAAGGTTGATAAGAAAAGACTTGACGTTGATGACATCAAATCTTTCGGTACCTATCCCGTGAATGTGAAGCTCAACCACGGTGTAAAGGCTTCATTCTACGTTCAGGTCTGCGAATAATCAATTTTAAGCGAAGGGAGGGTGCAGTGTGGAAATCAGCACTCAGACCAATTATGACGGTATGAATATGCCATACAGCCTTGAGGCTGAGCAGGCAGTGCTCGGTTCTGTTCTCAAAGATCCGCGCTGTATGCCTACCGTTCAGACTATATTGAAGGCGGAGCATTTCTATATGCCGCAGCACAGAGCAATTTTTGCAATAATGGTGTTGCTTGATGCGAATGCTCAGCCGATTGACCCGCTTGTCGTGCTTGAACAGCTCAAAAAGGACGGCGTGTATGACGATGCAGGCGGCAAGACCTATCTTTATCAGCTTGCTCAGGCTGTGCCTTCTGTTCAGAACGTCGATACTTACGCAAAAATCGTTCGCGAAAAGCACTATAAGCGTACCCTCATTACGACGGCGCGTGATATTATCGACAGCTCGATGAATGAGGAAAATTCTGCCGACCTTCTTCTCGATTCGGCAGAGCAGAAAATTTATAATATCCGTCAGGGCAGAAGCACCGATGCGCCGTCAAGAATTGATGACGTTATCAATAACGAGGTCCTCGAAAAACTTAAAATTATCTCCAATCCGGTAGAACGCGAAAAGCACAAGGGCGTTCCCACAGGCTTTTCTTTACTTGATAAATATATTTCGGGTCTCAATAAGTCCGACCTCATAATCGTAGGTGCCCGTCCCGGTATGGGTAAAACCAGCTTTGCACTCAATCTTGCGCGCAATATTGCCGTTGTCGGCGGCAAGAAGGTTGTTATGTTCTCGCTTGAAATGACAAAGGCACAGCTTGCGGAGCGTGTTCTTTCGACAGAGGCGCGTGTTGACGTCAAGAAGATGCGTTCGGGTGAATTTGACGATAATGACTGGCAACGTATCGGCGTTGCGGTTGGCTCGCTTGCAAACTGTAACCTTTATTTCGATGACAGCTCAACCATTACTGTGCCTGAAATGAAGGCGCGTATAAGACGTATGCGTGATGTTGACGCGGTTGTTGTTGACTATCTCGGTCTTCTCAAATCAGATAAAAACTTTGAAGGTCAGCGTGTTCAGGAAGTTTCCGATATTACAAGAAACCTCAAGCTCATGGCTAAAGACCTCAATATACCCGTTGTGGCTTGTTCACAGCTTGCCAGAGTTACCGAAGGCAGAGGTAAGTCCCATAAGCCTATGCTTTCTGACCTTCGT
>JAZRRT010000122.1:0-2374 GCA_045650985.1 Acutalibacteraceae bacterium
GTACCGATATGGTTGCAAGCGGAAAGCATAATTTTACCATCGAAACAGGAGAAATTCGTGGAGATCTCCTTGACTGTAACGGTGAAAAGCTTGTTTCCTCGGATTACGAAAACATTGTGGTGGCAAAACCTACTCACAAAGCACTTGCCGAACTGAAAAAAGTTCTTGATTCGCAGACCTGTACGGATATCGAAATGCGTATGCAGAACGGGAATGCGGTTTCTGTCAATATCGGTAAACTTGAAATCGAACAAAATTCCGATACCGTGATGATAAAAAAATACAAAAGGTACTCCGAAAATCAGATTGCACAGCATATTATCGGCTATCTCGACGGTGCGGGGAGAGGTGTATCGGGTATAGAGAAGAGTTTTGATGATTGGTTACACACGGGCAAGAGCGTTTCGGTTAATTTCAGTTCGGATGTTTACGGCAGAGTACTCAGCGGAACAAGGATAGAGATAAAAAACAGCACACTTAAAACTGCATCCGTTACACTCACGATAGACAAGAAAATTCAGACAGCGGTTGAGAATGCACTTGACATCAGCGACGTTGAATGCGGAGGTGCGGTTGTTGTGGATATCAACACAGGGGCAATACGTGCGATTGCTTCCCGTCCCGATTTTGATTCGCAGAATATTGCAGATTATCTTAAAGACGAAAATACTCCGCTTGTCAACAGAACACTTGGTGCTTATGCCGTTGGCTCGGTTTTCAAGGTTGCGGTGGCGATAGCGGCGATTGAAAGCGGTATCGATGATTTTTATTATGAATGCAAAGGAAGTTGTGAGGTTGACGGAACAGTTTTCAGTTGTAACAACAAAACTGTACACGGAGAACTCAATATAACAAAAGCACTCGAGTGTTCCTGTAATACATTTTTCATAGAACTTGCAAGAAATACAGGGGCAGAAAAAATTCTTGAAACCGCATCTTTGCTTGGCTTCGGTCAGGAGATCGTACTTGCTGACGGTATAACTTCAAAAGCAGGAGTTTTGCCGTCGGCAGAAAAACTCTCTTCTTCAGGTGCACTTGCTAACTTCTCGTTCGGCCAGGGTGAGTTTACCGCTACGATGCTGCAGCTTGCTTCAATGATGTCTGCGGTCGCGGGTGACGGCAGATATGTAAGCCCGTATATAATAGAAAAGGTAACCGACCCGGAGGGGGATGTTGTTCAGTCATACGAAATTCCGTTTCCTGTTACTGCTATGAGTTCCGAAACGGCAAAACGATTGACACAGATGCTGACGAGCGTGGTTGATAACGGAAATGCACAGAAAGCAAGGCTTAAGAACAGAGTTGCCGCAGCAGGAAAAACCGCTACGGCACAGACGGGCACCTTCAGAAACGGCGCAGAGGTTTATAACACGTGGTTTGCAGGCTTCTTACCTGCGGACAATCCGAGGTATACTGTTGTTGTGCTCAAGGAGAGAGGAGGATCGGGAGCGGCGGATTGTGCGCCTGTATTTAAAAGGATAGCGGATAAAATCATAGATCTTGAAAAAATTTCATAAAATATCAAAAAAATGCTTGATTTAGAAAATACCTTGTGCTATAATCTATCGGCAATCATTACACACGTAGAGTGTTTTGAGCGAAGTGCATTACAAAAATGTCCGCTTTTTAAGCTCTGCGGAGGCAAAAACTAAGGAGGAAAAATTTATGCCAGTAGTATCAATGAAGCAATTACTCGAAGCAGGTGTTCACTTCGGACACCAGACAAGAAGATGGAACCCGAAGATGGCTCAGTACATTTTCACAGAGCGTAACGGTATCTACATCATCGACCTTCAGAAGACAGTTGGTAAGCTTGAAGAGGCTTACATGTTCATCCGTGAGGTTGCTGCAAACGGAGACGAAGTTCTCTTCGTAGGTACAAAGAAGCAGGCTCAGGATTCTGTTAAGGAAGAAGCAATCCGTTGCGGTATGCCGTACGTTAACGCACGTTGGCTCGGCGGTATGCTCACAAACTTCAACACAATCAAGAGAAGAATCAAGAGACTTGAGCAGCTCAAGAAGATGGAAGCTGACGGAACATTCGACCTTCTTCCGAAGAAGGAAGTTATCAAGCTCAACCTCGAAATCGAGAAGCTTGAGAAGTTCATGGGCGGTATCGTTAACATGAAGAAGCAGGCCGCTGCTATGTTCATCGTTGACCCCCGTAAGGAAAGAATCGCAGTTCAGGAAGCTAAGAAGCTCGGTATTCCCCTTGTAGCAGTTGTTGACACAAACTGTGATCCCGATGAAATCGACTACGTTATCCGCGGTAACGACGACGCTATCCGTGCTGTTCGTCTTATCGCTGGTGCAATGGCAGACGCTATCATCGAAGGCCGTCAGGGTGAGCAGACAGAAGCTGCTCCTGCTGAAG
>JAZRRT010000123.1:0-8156 GCA_045650985.1 Acutalibacteraceae bacterium
AGCACCTGCATAATCACCATCTTCAGCAAAGGCAACTGCTTTAAGATAGGTTGTTTCCGCAATTTTATCTTCAGCATCTTTATAGTCACCAAGCTCTGTGAATATAGCAATTGCACGGTCGTAATCACCATCTTCGGCAAAGGCAACTGCCTTTTTATAGTTTGATTCAGGGATAATAACGTTGACTAAAACAATAATGAACGCAATAAATGCAGCTGAAACAGCTGAAACAGTTACTGCAATTTTTTTGAATGTCTTCATTCTCTTTGCTGCAGCAATTTTTCTGAGCTCAGCCTTGCGCTCGCGCTCAATGCGGTCTGCCTCAGCTTTTGCTTTTATTTTTTCAACATTATCGTAGCAGGCTTGTATACATTCGTCCGCATCGCGCCAGCCGCGTATTTGTTCGAAAAGCTGAATTGCTTCTTTCACCGTGTTTGAATTATTGTTAGCCATTTTAGCCTTGGCAGCTGAATAAATTGAGTTCTTTCTCTTTTCCTCAGCTTTTTCAAGGCATTTTTCAGCAAGCTCTGCAGAATTTTTATAGTTGCTTATCTTCTTGAAAGAAGCGGAAGCAAGCTTGTATTCCGATTCGATTTTTGCTGCTCTCATCGCAGAAAGTGCGCTGTTATAGGCAGTCTCAAGTCTGTTTTTTTCGTTACGCTCGTTAATAGCCTTAATATATCCGTCAAGCTCTGCTTTGAGCGCATCGTTGCCAAAGCGTACCGCCTTTTGGTAATTGCTGCTGCCGTCAAAAGGCTGTGCGCAGTTTTTAAGGTCACTGCATGTTTTAACGTTTAACTCTGCCATCAGCTTGCCGAGATACGCTTCGGCGTTTTCGGGGTTTATGTCCAACACCTTTTCGCAATATTCATTTGCATTGCCCCAATCGCCGTCCGAAAGGAACATAAACACACGCTTAAGGTATGATTCAACAGACGGATTGGCAGATGAAACAACGGTATTTACCGCGGCAGGCACTGAAACCTGATTGGTATTTTCAGGCATTATTTTTTCGATGCCGCGCAACAAATCCTGCATTGCGCCGACCTTGCCCATATCCTGCGCCTGAAGCTTTGCAAACTCCTTGGGCAAATCATAAGCATCAACACCCTTGTAGCAAGGAATGAGGTGCTTTGACTTATCGCTCGCCATTAATTTGAGGTAGCGGCTCCACTCATTCTTAACCCACACCGCGTTGAATCGCTCGTAATCCGTGCCGAACACAAGCATTATTTCAGCAGAGTTGAGCGCCGCGAAAATATGCGGCTCATACTCATCGCCGAGCTTATCCTCAAGCGTAATTCTCGAGAAAAACACACGGTAACCCTTTGCAACCAGCTCGTCGTAAACATCCTGCGCGATAACGGAATCGAGAGTACGGTCACCGTTTTCGTCAGTTTCTTTATAACAGATGAAAATATCGTAAGGCTCTTCGCTCGCAGATACCTCGATTATGCCTTTGCGGATTTCTTCAATGCGCTTTGCTTCTTCGCGGTAAACTTTGCGCGAGCCGATATCGGCATACTCCATTACCTGCTCAAAATCACCGTCATCCATAATGCTTTCAAAGCTGGAGCGGTGGCAGGTAGGAATTTTCCTGCCGCTGTCAGGAGCATCGACGTACTCGATACCGTATTTGCAAAGGCAAAGACCCCAATAAGCTTCCGCCTCCTCGGGAAAATCTGCAATTATGCTCTCATAAACGGCTGCCGCTTTGTCAAAATCATTGAGCATACGCAACCTGTTTGCTCGATTAAAAAGATTAATTTTCTTTTCGTTATCGGCAGAGGCTACCGTCTGCGTTGTGCCGCAATAATCACATTCCGTAATATTCACGTTTTCGATTACATTGAGGTCTCCGCCGCACATCTTACACTTAAAAACAGCCATATCCGTATTCCCCAATCAGAATATTTTATTTGAATATTATACCACTTTCTATTTATTATAGCAACAATAAAAAGACACCCCGACGGATAACCGCAGGGTGTCTTCTGCATATTTTATTATACGTTGAACAGAAGCTCGCTGTAAGTCGGGTACGGCCAATGCTTTTCAGCAACGATTGTCTCAAGCTCATCCGCAACTTCGCGAAGCGAATTCATTGCAGGAAGAAGCTCATCACGGCAATAGGACGAAGCGTCTACACTGCTGCCTGCGTGCTCAAGGCCGACAACCGCATTGTCAAGAGCGATTGTTTTCGCGTAAAGTTCATCCGTAAGCGCAGTAAGCTTCTTGCAAAGGCTGAGCGTTGCATCGCCGTCGGAAAGGATGCCTATATCCTTCTTGAGCTTAACGCTGTTTGCAACCTCGTTAGAGTAGGTTACAACGGCGGGAGTTATCTCCTTGCGCGCCATATCGAGCATTGTAAGCGCCTCGATGTGAAGCACCTTGCAATAGCTGTCGAGCATAATTTCACAGCGTGATGCCATCTCGCTCTTTGTGAAAATCTTGTGCTTTGTGAAAAGCTCTACGTTCTTCTCGCTGACAAAAAGCGGCACTGCATCGGCTGTTGTTTTAAGCTCGTACAGACCTCTGCGGTGAGCCTCATCAATCCACGCCTGATTGTAGTTGTTGCCGTTGAACACGATGCGCTTGTGGGCGGTAATTGTTTCCGACATCCACTTGTCAAGCTCTGCATCTATGTTGTCGCAAGCCTCAAGCCTGTCTGCAAGTCTGTCAAACACGTCGGCAACAGACGTATTTATTACGGTATTGATATCGGCAATGGAGAATGACGAACCGAGCATACGGAACTCAAACTTGTTGCCGGTAAATGCGATGGGCGAAGTACGGTTGCGGTCTGTTGAATCTTTCTTGAAATCGGGCAGAACTTCAACACCCGTAACAACCGTTTCCGTCTTCTTGCTTTCGCCGTGCTCGCCTCGCTCAACAGCGTCGAGAATCTCTGTCAGCTCATCGCCGAGGAATACGGAAATAATTGCAGGCGGTGCTTCTGCCGCACCGAGACGGTGATCGTTACCTGCGGAAGCGGACACGATACGGAGAAGATCCTGACTGCGGTCAATTGCCTCAAGCACCGCACACAGCGAAACAAGGAACGTGCGGTTATCCTGCGGCTTCTTGCCGGGCTTGAAAAGGTTTTTGCCGTAGTTGGTTGAGAGCGACCAGTTGTTGTGCTTACCGCTGCCGTTTACGCCCGCAAAAGGCTTTTCGTGAAGCAGACAGGTAAGACCGTGACGGTCGGCAACCTTTTTCATTATTTCCATTGTGAGCTGATTGTGGTCAGCCGCAGTATTTGTCGTAGTGAAAACGGGCGCAAGCTCGTGCTGAGCAGGAGCTGCCTCGTTATGCTCGGTCTTTGCGTATACGCCGAGCTTCCAGAGCTCTTCGTTGAGCTCCTTCATAAATGCCTTGACTCTGGGCTTGATTACGCCGAAATAGTGGTCGTCAAGCTCCTGACCCTTGGGCGGCTTTGCGCCGAAAAGCGTGCGTCCCGTAATAACAAGGTCACGGCGTTTTTTGCAGGTCTGCTTATCAACAAGGAAATATTCCTGCTCAGGGCCTACGGTTGAGCTGACTCGTGTAACCTGATCGTCACCCATAAGTCTGAGAAGGCGGGTTGCCTTTGCATCGATAACCTCCATCGAACGAAGAAGAGGAGTCTTTTTGTCGAGAACCTCGCCGCCGAATGAGCAGAAAATTGTTGGAATGCAAAGAGAATCATCCTTGATAAATGCGTATGACGTAGGATCCCACGCGGTGTATCCGCGCGCCTCAAAGGTTTCACGCAGACCGCCCGAGGGGAACGAAGAAGCATCAGGCTCGCCCTTGATAAGCTCTTTACCCGAAAACTCCATTATAACTCTGCCGTCTGCCTGCGGAGAAAGGAAGCTGTCGTGCTTTTCGGCAGTTATACCCGTAAGCGGTTGGAACCAATGGGTATAGTGTGTTGCTCCGTGCTCAATCGCCCAGTCTTTCATACCTGCGGCAACTGCGTTTGCAACCGTTATGTCGAGAGCCTTGCCCTCTTCTATGGTTTTATGAAGTGATTTGTAAATCTCCCTTGGCAGACGTGCGCTCATAACATCGTCGTTGAACACAAGGCTGCCGAACATCTCGGGGACATCCCTCATCATAGGAAAGCACCAAACCTTTCTTGAAAAAGAAAATATACTGCAAAAAAATACGCTGTAATTCTATCATAAAGCATTTCCCATTTCAATTAAATATTCAAATTTCGGCGATGTACAAGCAAAAGCCCACCGCAATCGGTGAGCTTTTGTTATTTTTATATAATGCTGCTGCAAACCTTCCCTTTATGTTGACTCTATCGAGTAACTTACCCATACCTCCTGCGCGGTTTTGAGTGAATTATATATTGCCGATTTTCTGACTTTTTCAAAAAATTCAGCATCGTTGCTGTTTCCCCACTCGGTTATATCTTCACCGCTGTGAATAGTTTCGTCATAGTGATAGCAAACCTCCATGCGAAGCTGATAAAATTCATCGTTATATCCGTTGGGCACCTGACGTACAAGCGAAAAGCCGATATAATTTGCCCACTTATACGTTTCAAAAAGAACCGTATCATCGTCAGCGGCAACGGAGCTGAGCGGCTTAGCGCACATCTGCTCAAACGCGTTAACAAAATCGGGCAAAAGCATATATTCGGCATCGATGCCGTCGACCATAACATCGTGCTTTTCAGACAGTTGAATATACTGAACCGTAGGCTCCGGGTCTATAAGTCCGTCCAGATAAACAAGCACGTTTGTAAGCCTGCCGTTGTACAGCTCAACCCTGATTTCACAGTCTTTATCTACTTCCTCTGTGTCACTGTAAACTCCGAATGTCAGCGGAATCTGATAGCACTTGTATATCTTTTCAGGGGTAAACGTTCTGTCCACATTCTCGGTTATGGCACTTGGATAAAGCTCCTTTTCTTCAAGCAAATCCACAAGCTCAAGGTCACTCATACCAACGCGAAAAATTGATTTCAGCGCCCCGAGCTCCTTTTCGGACATTGTTTCGTAATAGTTTTCGCCCGTGTAGCCGCTGATTTTCATTAAATCTACTATGCCCGGATATGCGGACGATTCAACCAGAGTAATATCCAAATTATCGTTGCCGAAGATATATCCTTCAAACACACCGTCGTCATAGTGCAGCGCGCCGATTTCGTTGAGATATTGTCGGCACACGTCTATATCTCCGCCGGCATAAGCACCATCGTTAAAGGTTCTTGCGTAAAGCATCATATTTTCTCTTGCAGTTGTTATTTTTGTATCGACTTCATCTGCAAAAATATCGTCTTCGTCAACCTCATACTCATTGTAATAATTCTCTGCGGTGAAACTTTCCAGCTTACCATTCACAAAGTTGAACGTCAATCCTGAGAAAAGCACCTCTTTTGTATTGACGTTTTCGTATGAAATATAGCTGAAGTAGTACCTTTCGCTTCTGCCTGCACAGTACTCTTCTTCTCTCATTGAATAAATCGGAATGTCTTTTTCCTCCATCCGATTTAAAAACTCAAGTTCGTTCATCCCCTTTTCAAACGACGTATCGTCAAAGGTCATTTCGCTGTTGTCATTTACGGGAACGTACTTCGATGGGCAACAACTGTTCAAGGCAAAACTTCCGTCTGAAAATCTGTATCCGCTCAGGGTATCGTATTTGCTTGAGTACGTCATCTCGGCTAAATCAATAAAGAAACCAATGTCCCGCGACGCCTTGAATCCTG
Organism: Acutalibacteraceae bacterium; assembly: GCA_045650985.1. Classification (GTDB taxonomy): domain Bacteria; phylum Bacillota; class Clostridia; order Oscillospirales; family Acutalibacteraceae; genus UBA8612. Next base: position 5,708 of record JAZRRT010000123.1, read on the forward strand.
CCTTCTCAAGCACTGCGCTCGTCTCTTCGACGCTTGAGCTTACCGTTTTTTTACCGGCTAACTTCCTGAGCGCATCGTACATTTCAATATTGCTAAGCACCTGCTGATTTGACCTTTTGCGAATGTTGTGCTTAAACAATCGGAATAATTTCATTTCGTTATATTGCTTACTCGAATAAGTTGCAAAATACTCAATATCAAAAATCGGCTCGGTCACAAGCCTGCCGCGAACGCCCAGCACACAGGTGCAAACGCAGGCGGCAACCGCAAGAGCACAGAGAGAAGCTGACAGAGTTTTACGCATAACGGGTCTTCTTTCTGCTTTTGCTGTCTGCGCTCTTACGCTGAGCATATATGAAACGCCGAGCAGAGCAACGCCGCTTACCGCCGAAACTGCAGCAAACCACGGCTCAAGCGCATATATCGCAGACACGCCTCCGAACAAAGCCGCCGAACTAACCGCCCAGGAAAAAGCAGAAATCGTAATTATCGTAGCCACTATTCTTGCTCCGCGCCTGAATTTGTAACACAAAAACATTACAACCGAAAGCGCCAAAGCGCCGATAAAAAACATCTGCACTATATAATTTATTATCGCGATATGTGACGAAGCATTCAGCAATTCACAAATAATCAGGGTGAAAAAATCCAGCACCAGAAGCTCTGAAACACAAACAATATACCTTGCGCCAACTCGCTTTGCCGTGCTGACGGGCAATGCCTTGGCAAAATCGCTCCAACCGTACCTCTCATCTTTAGAAGCGGCAATCACGGGTGCAATCAGAAGAAGCACGTGCATCAGGTAAGTAAGCGAAACCATTTTGAGCACAAGGCTGATTACCAATGCCGCCGCGTAAATAATTATCAGCGCAATCATACGGGTTGATTTCAGGACATACAGTTCTTTTTTCAGTAAGCCTTTCATCGCGTCAACCGCCTTTCTCTGTCAATGTGCATTACAAACAGCTCTTCAATACCGATTGCATTAACCTGCATACCCTCAGGCACAGCTTCCCTTTCAACAATTGCTTCAACCGAATACGGCGTTACGCGCTTGCTCTTGACTGATTGTTCGGGTATGGCTTCAAGCTGTTCGGCAGTGCAGCACACAGCGCAGTATTTTTCAAGCAGCCTGTCCTTTTCATCGCAGAGTATAAGTCTGCCGCCGCTCATAAACGCCACATAATCGCAGATGCGCTCAAGGTCGCTTACTATATGTGATGATATGAGCACCGAATTTCCGCTGTCACGCGAAAACTCGTTGAGCATTCCTATTATGTCCTTGCGTATTACGGGGTCAAGCCCGTTTGTCGGCTCGTCAAGTATGAGCAACTTTGCGTTGTGAGAGAGCGCAACCGCAAGGCTCAATTTCATTTTCATACCAGTCGACAGGCGCTTGAACATCTTCTTTTTTTCAATTTCAAACTTCTCGAGCAAATCAAAATACGTGCTCTCGTTCCAATGAGAATAAATTCCTTTCATCACAACGTTGAGCTGAGCGGCAGTCATTGTATCCGAAAAAGCAGGAGAATCGATAACAACGCCTATATCGTCCTTAGCAAGCACCTTATCCGTTTTGCCAAGCAGTGTAACCGTGCCGCCGTCGCTTTCGGTTATGCCGAGCATCAGCTTTATCAGCGTGCTTTTTCCTGCGCCGTTCTCCCCTACGAGACCCATTACACAGCCTTCGGGCAACGCAAAATCAACATCGTGCAGCACAAACTTGCTGCCGCCTTTGCTCGCCTTGTAAGCTTTGCAAAGTCCTTTTACTTCAATTGCGTTCAACGTTTATTCCTCCTCACTTATAATCGTGTACATCTCTATCACTTCGTCTCTGCTCAGATTACAAGAAGATGCCAGCTCACTTACCTGCTGCATCAGCGCCTCAATCCTGCGAAGATTCTCCTCGCGCAGAAGAGCTATATTTTTCTGCGCAACAAAACTGCCTTTGCCCGCAACGGTATAAATAAAGCCCTCCCTCTCAAGCTCATCGTAAGCGCGCTTTGTCGTTATAACGCTGATGCCCAGGTCTTTTGCAAGACTGCGTATTGACGGCAGAGCCTCATTTGCATCCGCCGCACCGCTGATAATCTGATTTTTGAGCTGGGAATATATCTGTTCGTATATCGGAGTTCCGATTTTGTAGTTAATAATAATTTTCATCGTCGTCACCTACCAAGCTGTATATACACAGTATACACAGTTGTTTTTGCTTTGTCAACCCCCTTGTTTTCAAAAGTACACCTTATGGCAAAAGCATATAAAAACATTTGATGGGGCAAATATTTTTCTGTTGATGAATATCATTATGCTTATGCAAGAAATCCTGCATAGGCGTTTTCCCTTTTGCCATTTCTCTTGCGCATTTTGCACACATCTTGCATAATTTGGTTATAAAAACTAATTTAATTCGCCAAAAATGAAATTTCTCGAGAAAAATCTTGCATTT